>CADAMY010000001.1 GCA_902789095.1 Oscillospiraceae bacterium
TCCGGCCGGAGGCACCATAATATGCGGATGTAGCTCATCTGGTAGAGCGCCACCTTGCCAAGGTGGAGGTAGCGGGTTCGAGCCCCGTCATCCGCTCCAAAAGCCACCCTATTCGGGTGGTTTTTTTATTTAGAAGATTTTGAACTATTGACATATTTGAAGTTGAATTATATAATATAATTGTTTAATTAATAATATCTATTTCCGAGGAGGTTTTAATTTGAAGATATCAAAAAAATTAGTTGCATTAATTTTATCTTTGATCATGCTGGTTCCTTTTGCTTGTTTTACTGTTTTAGCTGACGAAGATGTTTCTGTCACCTTCAGCTCATCTTTTTTTGAAGCGGGGGAAAAGAATGAGGTTATCGTTGAAGGATTTGATTCTGAGAGCCTCAGATATGTTTGGTATGTAGACGGTAAAGAAGTTATTAATTCTGATTCATATTATATTCCGTCAGATTTTGAGCTTGAATCTTATATCAGTGTTGATGTTTTTGACGGCAATAAAAAGCTTGGTTCAGTCGGCAGTTATTTCAGCAGACTTCCTGTATGCTATATTGATACTGATGAAGCTGAGATAACAAAAGCCGGTTATATTGATGCAAATATGGTTATTCAGGGCAACTCTGAATATAATGATCCTAAACAGCTTTATGACGGTAAAATAGAAATCAAAGGAAGAGGAAATACTTCATGGTACGCTCCGAAAAAGCCGTATAAAATTAAGCTTGATTCAAAATCCAATTTGTTTAATATGGGCAAAAATAAACACTGGGTTTTGCTTGCAAATTATTATGATCAGTCTTCTTTGCGCAATATGCTTTCTTATAATATGTCAGGAGAAATGGGTCTTAATTATCAGCAGTCTGTTTGGGTTAACGTTATTATGAACGGTAAATGCATCGGCGTATATCAGTTATGTGAGCATGTAAGACTCGGTAAAGACAGAATTAATATCTTTGACTGGGAAAGTGCTGGCGAAGATGCTGCAAGCGCTATCGGCAAAGCTAACGGGCTTTCAAAAGCAGATATTTCTTCTCTTGAGGATCAGATGGTTGAAAATCTTTCTTGGGTTACGGATAATAAAGTAGTTTTCAATGAAACGGAATATACTGTTTCAGATTATTATGAAATTCCTGAAGCCAACGGCGGATTCCTTTATGAAGCGGATACGCACTATGATGAAGTATCAAAGTTTACTACATCTAATGGATTGCTGATGAATATCGGCTCACCTGAGTTTCTGAATTCAAACAGCGAGATGTTTGATTATGCAAAATCATATTTTCAAGCTGTTGAAGACGCTGTATATTCAGATGATTTCTGTACTGAATATAACGGCGAAAAAGTAAGATATACAGATTTAATAGATCTTGATTCATTTGCAATCGGCTGGATCGTAAATGATCTTTTCGGCAATGTTGACTATCCGTATAAAAGCACTTATTATTATAAGGATTTAAACGGAAAGCTTTACTACGGTCCTGTTTGGGACATGGATTACAGCGGTGATAATGCTACTGACGTTTCGTTCTGCGATTTCCGCAGTATTAAGGATACAAGACGCAGATTTATGTCTGAAATGACAGAGGATCCGGTTTTTGTAAAAAGAGCCAGAGAACTTTACTGGGAAATCCGCAGTACATATCTTTATGATTTGCTTAAAGAAGGCGGAATTTATGATAAGGACGTAAGCTATCTTAAAGAGGCTTTGAGAAAAAATGATATTATCTGGAATTATACTTATACTTCAGATGAGGATTCTGCCGCCTTTAAAAACTGGCTTAAACTTAAAGTTCAATGGCTGGATGCTCAGTATATGAGCGATGATTCGCTTTATCAGGCTCTCCATCCTGAAAAATATACTGCCGGTCTTTTTGAATATGATGAAAATGAACCTGTTAAACTCGAAGTTACTTCGCTACCTTCAAAAACATATTACCTGCCGGGCGAAAAGCTTGATTTAACAGGCGTACAGCTTCTTGCTACGCTTCGTTCGGGAGAAACAAAGATCGTTGAGCCCGATTACTACGTCGTATCTATGAAGGGCTATAAAAGATTTGAAGCAACATTTGACGGAATAGCTGAGACTGAAGGAAAAAAGACTGTCGATTTATATTATAAAAACGTCAGAGCGTCATTTAATATAAATGTTTATTCTGATTCGGTTGATTCGGTGACTAACTTAATCAATGATCTTCCTGATGAGGTATCTGCTTCTGATTATAACGATATATATTTTGCAAGAAATGCTTTTAACAGATTGTCCGCTGTTGATCAGTCAAGAATCAAAAATTATGATAAACTGGAAAATGCTGAAAAGAGCATAAATCTAATAATAGACAACATGCGTCAGAATGGCGAGTGCATTCTTAACGCTTATTATGACGGAGTTTTCCGTTTCGGCAGCACGAATGCAATTGTAGTTGAAACATTATATTCTCCTAAGACGAGAGCCATAGTTTTGCTTTACCCGACGGGATCAACAAGAACGATAAATTCCGCTATGCCGAATGTTTCTGTTTACAATGACGGAACCGTTCAGACATGGGTTATTTATTGTGTTACAAGAGCAGATTATTATGATGTTTTTGCTAAAGGCGCTTCAAATATCAGTTACAGACTGAAATGTGCAGATTTTGAAAACGAATCCACACTTGTTAAAAGAATTGATTCTCCTTCGGTGATAACTCCTGAAATCGAAAATGAGCAATACGTTTATCCGGCTTTTGCTGAATTCAGCGCAGTTACTTCAAAGAATGTTGAATCAATGAAAATCAGGTGCAATAATAAAGAATTTAACGGAACAGAAAATCTTTCGGGAGATAATAAAGTCTGGACGTTCTATGCTGCTTTAACCGATACGGGAGTTATAAACGTTCAGTATATTTACACATATCTCGGAAAAGAATATACATTCAGCGTTGAAGACGAATGTTTTCTCAGAGAACAGGTTAAAAAAGCTGATCCGAAAATTGTATCTGTAAGTATAGCTCAAGAGCCTTATAAGCTTGATTATTATTATCGCGCTAAAGTTAATACTGACGGATTAAAGCTTCTTTTGACTTATGATGACGGCTCGACAAAGATAGTTGAAGAAGGATTTACTTGTACTCCTGATAAATTCACCAAAACCGGTGATCAGACAGTAACTGTAAATTATATGGGCTATTCAGTTAAATACCAGGTTAAGGTTTCATATTCTTTTGTCCAGATGCTTATACGAATTTTCTTATTCGGCTGGATATGGTATTGATTTATAAATTATAAAGGATGAATAAAAACTGACATCGAATAAATCGGTGTCAGTTTTTAAATTATATATTCGTTTTTTATAATTGAAAATGAATTTATTTAAGATTGCGTTCAAGGTGAACAAGAAAATCCTGAATATTTGTAACTAATCCTTTAACGGATAATGAACCGCGATCATGAAGTTTATTGACGGCAAACTCAGAAATATCAACAGAATAAATATATACAGGGCGTATAATCCCGTTTGTCTCACAGAATGAAGGCGTCATATTGCCTGTAGCGATCGTGTGAAGCTGAGTTGCAAGACAAATTACAGTTGTTGCTTTTCTTGTATGCTCGCGCATTGCGTTCTGCGATTCATAAACGTTGCCGATAACTTCAGGCAGGGGACCGTCATCACGAATCGAACCGGCAAGAACAAACGGTTTATCGCATTCAAGCAGGGCATTCATAACTCCGGTGTGAAGATCATACTTCTCTAAAAATTTTTTGATCGAGCCTTCTTTGCGAACAAGATTTATCGTATGAAGGTGATGATAATGACCGTTTTCAATAAGCTTTTTGGTGTAAATATCCTGACCGAGACCTGTATGGAACAATGCAGCTTCGAGGTCGTGGGTTGCAAGCGCATTTCCTGCAAAGAGGCAGTCACAGTATCCTTTACGGATAAGGCTTGCCATTGCCTGCCTGCTGTCGTTATCAAAAACGCAGGCAGGACCGAGTACCCAGACGATATAACCGTTTTCACGATCATTGCGGAGAACTTCATACAACTGATCATAATCGCGTGAAAAAGACGTCTCGCGTGATTGCCCGGTTCTGAAAGCAAAAGACGATGAAGAAGATTCATCAGGCTTTTCAAAGCAATCAGCGTGAACATATACTCCGCCCGTACCGTCGTCACTTCTGCCGACAACTACCTGATCGCCTTTCTTTATAAGTCTCGGTTCTGTAACAATCGGCATATCATCCCTAATTACAACAGCGCAGTCCATTCTGCTTTGATGAAGCATTTTCCATTGACCGTTTATTTTGAAAAACTCAGGATATATTGTCGTAGCGTAGAATTGCTCCGGCAGATATCCGTCACCGGCAGGCTCTGTTCTTACATCAGGCGCAGAGAGGAAAGGTTCGCAATTGAAATCCGGATTTTTGAATTTCGGAAAAATCATAGTTTGACCTTCTTTTGCTGTAAATTTGCGTTGGTTAAAAAGCAACAGGCAGGGAACACAAAGGAACTCTGCCCATTTTATTTTAAGGTAATGACGATGAATTATGCAGTAAAATCAAGTAAATAAAAATATATTTAACTTAAAAAGGCATTTGTTGTAAAACAAATGCCCTCTGGTGGAGACGGACGGGATCGAACCGTTGACCTCTTGAATGCCATTCAAGCGCTCTCCCAGCTGAGCTACGCCCCCGAATATCTTAATTTCAGGTAATCAAATAAAATATGACTTCCCTGAAGCACTTATATATTAACATATATATACAAAAAAATCAAGTGTTAAATAAAATAATTTTATTGTTGATAAATGTTATTTTATATGCTAAAATAAGTTAAAATAATGGAGGTGGCATTATGAGTAATATCAAAGAATATTCATTCAGTTCCGTATCCGGTTTGTCTGACATTTATGCAAGAGCATATTTACCGGAAAATAATGAAATCAAAGCAATTTTTCAGATAGCTCACGGTATGGCTGAACACGCTGACAGATACGATTGGTTTGCAGATAAACTTACTCAGGCAGGATATGCTGTCTTTATCAACAATCATCTTGGTCATAAATTATCGGTCAAAGATGATTCTCAGCTTGGATTTTTCGGCGATAAGGATGGTTGGAAAAATCTTGTTGCAGATCAGAGAAAGCTGACTGAACTTGCAAGAAATGAATTTCCCGGTTTGCCGATAATTGCTTTCGGTCACAGCATGGGTTCTTTTATATGCCGCGCATATACGGCTGAGTATCACGATGTTGACGCAGCAATTTACTGCGGTACCGGCGGTCCGAATCCAGCAGCCGCAGCCGGAATTACAATAGCAAATATTGTTGCCAAAATAAAAGGCAATATGCACAAAAGCAAACTTATTGATAAAATAGCTTTCGGATCATACAATAAACGCTGCCCGGGCAGAACACCTTTTGACTGGCTGACAAAAGATGAGAAAATTGTTGATAAATATGTCGCCGATCCTTACTGCGGATTCCTGTTTACTGCGTGCGGTTACAGAGATCTTTTCAGTTCACTAAATTTTGTATCTCAGAATGATTGGGCTGGCAAAGTTGAAAAAGATATGCCGATTTTTTTGATTGCAGGGCAGGAAGATCCGGTCGGAACTTACGGCGAAGGCGTTAAAAAAGTATATGAAATGTTGAAAGATTCCGGTCATACTGACGTCCAGTTAAAGCTTTATCAGGGTGACAGGCACGAAATCCTGAACGAACTTGACCGTGATATTGTAGCGGCTGATATAATTGCTTTTGCAGACAAAGCGTTAAACAAATAAAGTAAAGAAAAATCAAGCTGTGCGATTCGATCAAGAATTGCACAGCTTAAATTATTTATTCAATAAATAACCATTGATTTCATAATAGAAATTAATGTCTTTCTCAACAGGCTCCTCGGTCTCGGTAGCTTTAAGAACTTTTTGAGTTACTTCCCAGCTTTTGTTCCAGGATTCTGTTATTTCTTCGGAATGTTCTGACTTTACGTCGTAGTTTGAAACAATATAATCAGCAAAAACCGGAGTAAATTTTTCCTGACCGAAAACGTTAAGGTGACCGTAATGATAAAAATCTTTTGTAGGAATCAAATTAAGATTTTGTCTTTCTGATTCAAAATCTTTATAATCGTAACCGTATGATAATACTTTATTTTTTATATTCTCATACACTTCCGGATTCTTATTATCTACACAATGCGGAAATCTTACAAATAACACGTTTTCAACATTATTATCTTTAAAAAATTCAAGTAGATCCGTTAAAGAATCGTCAGCAATTTTTCCGGGTTTAGGTGTGTATTTTTTGAGCTTATCGCTTTTTAAAACATTTTTTTTGTTAGCATAAGCTTTAGTCATAGTCTGGCCGAATAAAGCCATATAAATTCTGTTTCTCAAACAAACTAAAAATGATCTTATATATTTCCAGTTTTCATGATATTTAATAATCGGGAAATGAAATTCTGCCTGACTTTCTTGCGGAACCGTATCCTTTATAAGCTGTTTTCTGAGTTTATCATTAGGCACACTGTCCAGAAAAGTGTGGGCTTTTGTCAAATCATTCTGATATTCATCGTCGCAGGTAAATCCGTTTATCTCAATAACATAAAGCTTAGGATTCTGATGCGCCATTACTTCCTGTACTGCAGGTTTATAATGTGTTGCAAGCATTCCTGCATAACAAAGAGAATAACTTGTAAAACCACTGTGATTCCACGCTAGGGGAGAGCAGAAGCCGGTATATAATTCACTCGCCCCGATTAAAGCTACATCTAAAGAGTCTTCAGGCTCAAGAAAAAAACCTCCGATATGCATTATATCTTTGCGGTCAGCTACTTTAAGGCAGAATGATGCAGCAGTAGTAAGAATACAAATAACTAAAATAAAACTTATAAATCTGATAAGATTTTTAATAGATTTTTTCATTTTATCTCCTTTCTTAAAACTGCATATAAACAAAATCAGCAGGACTGACTCCCGGTCCGTATGTTCCGCAAATAATAATGCCCATAATCAGCATAATATAAACTATCCATTGAACAGGTAATTTTTTTCGTGCAAGAATATCACGAACAGGTTCCTGTTTTTTCTCTTGAATTACGGAAATAATGAATATAATGAATGCGCCGAAGAAAATCATCAGAATATCCTGAAGATCAAGAGAATGATCAGGAATGAGACTTTCTTTGGAAATCTTAAAAAAAGGTTTCAGATCTGCAAGATGAAAATCTGTTACACCTTTATACATCATATAAACCGCTGACTTGACGCTTTTTGAAATATCAAAGAAATAACCGACGAGAACAAAAATAAACGTTCTTGCCATAGCAAATATTTTATACGGAAGTTTGTTGACGTTAATTTTCAGCTTTTCAATTATTTTTTTGTCAACAGGCTGCATAAAGGAGGACAGCATTATCACAAGACCGTTCCAAAGACCGAATGCTACATATCTCAACTCTGATCCGTGCCAGATTCCAATTACTACAAAAGTAATAAGTGATGCTATACTCGTTGGCAGAACTTTACCGAAGTTTTTGTTGACTTTTTTAAGGTTCTTACCCATTTTCAAAAACGGTTTTGAAAGAGAAATGGGGTAGAAAAGATAATTGCGAAGCCAGTCGCCCAAAGTAATATGCCAGCGATGCCAGTATTCAGTAAGAGTTTTTGAAAAATAAGGACGTCTGAAGTTTTCAGCCATAGTTATGCCGTAAATTTCTGCAACACCGCGGCACATATCAACACCGCCGGAAAAATCGGCATAAAGCTGTATAGCATAAACGATTCCTGCAAAAATAAATACAGAACCTTGATATTTGCCGAAATGTTCCGGAATATAGGTTACGATAGAAACGGCTCTGTCTGCAATAACAAGCTTTTTAAACATACCCCATAAAATCAGGATTCCGCCTCTTTTGAATCTGTCATAGCTGAATTTATGAGTTTCAAAAAGCTGATGAGCAAGATCGCTGTAAATTGCGATCGGACCCTGAATGATCTGAGGGAAGAATGATAAGAACAGCGAAAGCTTAGCAATATTACGTTCAGCGGTAACTTTCTTTCGGTAAATATCAATTATATAACCCATTGCCTGGAAGGTATAAAATGATATACCAAGCGGCAATACAAGCTTTAAAGCTGGCAAATTCGGATCAAGTCCGATACTTGAAAGCACCCTGTCTGCTTGTGCGAAAATAAATCCGAGATATTTCAGCAAAGCCAGTATGCCGAAGTTAAAAACAAGAGCTAAAGCTGTAACAAGTTTTTTCTTGTTTTGCATTGATGCCTTAAACTTTTTCTTTTCTTCTGCTGACCAGATTCCTTTTTGCTCTTTAATCCTCAAAGAAGTCTGATCGTTTAATTTCTGCAGCTTCAAACCGCACAAATAAGTTGAAATTATAGTTAAAAATATATAGAATGAATACTTATTGCAGGTATAAATATAGAAAAACAAGCTCGAAACGAGTAAAACAACCCATTGATATTGCTTTAATTTTTCAGGCAGTAAAAAGTAAATTAAACCGGTAATAGTAACCAGCAGTAAAAAACCAAATGAAATTAAAGTCATATATTTAAAAATCCTCTGCAGTATTAATACTTGATGTTTCTTTAAAATCTCTGACGATTTTTGCTCCGTACCTTTCAGAATACAGAATTATTCTCGGTAAAGTGCGCGATAAAAACAGACCGATACCCTCAGTTACAGTATAAGCGCCGCATCTGCCGAAGCAAAGAATATCGCCGATATTTAATTCGGGCAATTCAACCTTACGCACAATTATATCGGCGGTAGTACATAAACTGCCGCAAAGCGTATACGATTCAGTAGTTTTTTTCGGATTTAAAACTTCAATCGGAGGAATCTGCATAGCCATTGTCTGACCATAGTATTTAAGATGATTCATACCTCCGTCACAGATAACATAGTTTGTTCCGCCGGTAGATTTAATATCGGCAGCACTTGTAAGATATGTGCCGCAGGACGAAGCAATAAAACGTCCCATTTCTACTGTAAGATTATATTTTTCTGCGAACTTTTTGAGTCTTTCACAGGTGAAAGTGAGAATTTCATTGTCTTTCTCTTCATACGGAGCATTAAAATATTCAGCAGCCATGCCGGGACCGTATTCAACGTGGGAGGCTCTGAATCCGTATTTTTCGCCGATATGATCTATAAAGCTTTCAAAAGCATCGATATCATTTTCAATAACAGACTGTTTCTTTTTCTGTGTACCTGTATAATAATGAAAACCGATAATATTGAGTCCCGGATATTTACTTATATCTGAAATTATTGATTCAATATCAGATTTATCCATACCAAACTGATTACCGTTGGAAAGCCTCAATATAGTATCAGGCTTCATATCGAGCTTCATAGCTGTTTCGTTGATTATTCTGATATGCTGCAAGCTTTCGGCAGTGATGATACCTACGTTATATCTGAGCGCTTCTTCAACGTCATCATAACCTTTATTGACACCGGAATAAATAATCATTTCCGGCGGAATCTTTTTAGTTTTACATATGCTGAGTTCGCCGGGGGAGCATACCTCAACTTTTGATACGCATTCCGGCAAATCTGCAAGTAAAAAAGGATTAGCTTTTATAGAAAAGCATAACGGAATATTGCCCAGTCTGTTTTTAATTATTATTGCTTGAGAATGAAATTCATCAATATCAAAAATAAAAGATGGAGTCTGAGCAATATCTTTGATTGATTCAATTATTTTAGTATTCATAATTATTCGTCTTCCAGATGAGAATTGATAAGATCTATCATACCTTCAACAGAATTAAAGTTATCAGGAACAAGATCCTCGACTCTTAATTCAATGTCGAATGCATCGCTTAATTCGCCGACAAGCGAAACGATATCAAATGATTCAAGAATACCGTCGGTAATAAGCTGTTTTTCGTTCTCAAAGTCTACATCCGGTCTTAATTCTTCCAGGATTTCCATAATTTCTTCTCTCATTTTTTTACCCTCTCTTACATATTTTTTAATTTTATTATATCTGTTTTTCCGTTGGGAAGTTTCGGAATAGCATCCAGTTTAATCATTTTTCTCGGAATCATAAATCCGGGAAGCGATTTTCTCATTTCTATAGCAATTTCTTTTGCAGTAGCTTCACCTGAATAATAAAGGATTATCAATTCTTTATCTTTATTATATACAACGCAGCATTCATCTACGCCTGCCAGCGTCATAGCAGTTCCTTCGACTTCATCAAGTTCAACTCTGTGACCTAAGAATTTGATCTGACGGTCCATTCTGCCGTGAAATTCAAGTATTCCGTCTTCACGAAGCAAGCCTATATCACCGGTACGGTAAATCAATTCACGGTAAGACTTGTTTACAGGATTCTGAATAAAGGATTTTTCGGTTTTTTCATGATCGTTATAATAACCGAGCGCCAATGCAGGTCCGCTGACGCATATTTCGCCTTTTTCACCTACGGCAGCGTATTCGTTATTTTCATTAAGTATAAATACTTTATAATCTTTATAAGGGTATCCTATAGGTAAAACATCGTCTTCGTTAACTTTATTTTCAACAACATAGTATGTGCACGAAGCAGTAGCTTCTGTCGGACCATACTGATTTACAAATACAGTTTCAGGTAAATTTTCCTGCCAGATTTTCAGCACTTTACAGGACATTACTGAGCCTGAAAAGCAAACTTTTTTCAGGTATTCAGGTTTACCGTGATCAAATGCGTTAAGAGCAACAGGAACAGTCAGCGCTGATACGCTCCAGCCGACGGATGAAACCTTCTTTTCAGTCATATAATCAAACAGTAAAGCAGGGGATGAAAACATTGATTTCGGAATTATAACCGTAGAGCATCCGTGCTTTACAGGAAGATATATATCTCTTATTGCTGCAATATAATCAAGCGGAGACTGATTGCCTAAAATATCGCTGCTGTCAATTTTCAAAACATCAGAATATGCGTCAATGTAGCACATCAATGAGTGATGTGATGTAATTACTCCTTTAGGACGACCGGTTGAACCTGAAGTGAAAATAATATACAGCGGATCCGATTCATTAGAAAATCTTCTGATGCAATCAAGCTTTTTCTGATCGATTTCATGCTGATTTATGTTTTCTATAACTTCGGTGCTGCACGAAAAACTAATTCTATCCAGCATCTTTAGATTCTGACTGTCAGTTAGAATAAGTGCAGGATCAAGAGTTTCAATGATCTGATTGATTCTTGCAACAGGCAGCGTTCCGTCGATAGGTGCATAAAAATTCCCGCTGTAAACAACACCGAGAAAAGCGCAGGGAGTATAACAATGCCTGCCTGAAATAACTGCAATCGGTTTATTTATAATGTTTCGTTCGGCAATAGCTGTGCCGATAGATTTGGCTGTACTTATAACCTGATCAAACGAAATGCTGTTTTCAGTATCGCTGAAAGCAGTTTTTTCGCCGTATTTCAAAACTGTATTTTCAAGCCATTCAAGAACGTTGATCTGCATTTTTTACCTCGTGTAATTAATAAATATATTAAGTAATTTTGTTTATTAAATTATATCTAAAATATTATAATATAAGCAGTAAGAAAAATCAATGTTTCTTAAGAATTAAAAATTAATAATTATATGATTTTCCTGTAAATCTTCAGGTATAAAGCCGTTTTCGGCACTAAGCAAGAAAGCGGAATGATTTTTATCTTCAAAATTGCTGAAAACAGTATATTCGCCGTCGCATATATAAACAGCAATATCATCATCTATTCCTATTCCGTCAAGCTCCTGCATTTTAATATCTTCAAGAAAAGAAGGCCAATATTCAAAATGCGGACAGAGAATATAGGGGATAAGATTCAATCCGTCAAGGAACATGTATCTTCCGTCAGGACCGCAGTCGTCATAACCTCTTCTGCACCAGCACATAGCACCGGAGCTTTGACCGGCGAGGACGGTACCGTTATTATATGCTTCAATCATATATTTATCGGCGTTTCTTTTTCTCCATGTTTCAAGCAGAAATTTAAGATTACCGCCATCGGCATATATTAGGTCAGCAGACAACAAAGTATCTTTTATAAATTCATCACTAATAGAATCATCTGTAAGATACAATGAAATGCATTCTTTAAAACCGTGTTTGAGAGCGTAATTCCTGACAGTTTGTTCGTCACCGCGGCTGTCAAAACTTGCAGTAGGCAGAAATACCATTTTGTTTTTAACAGAAACTATTGAAAAAAGATTGTCTATGATTTGATCTGAATCACTTTCAAAATGAATATTACCGCTTGCTAAAAATAATTTGCCCATATATTATCCTCAATTCTTGCTGTAAGCATTAAAATTATACTACTGAAATTACATTATGTCAATCAATTTTTTAATATATTTAAAAAAATAATTTGCACAAAATATTGTATATACTTGAAAGTTTAATAACTATATGTTAAAATAATTATAATTTTCGGAGGTGCATATAAATGGATTTAAACTCACTAAAAGTATTTGATATTATAAATGATGAACAGAAAAGGCAGAAAAATTATATTGAGCTTATCGCAAGCGAAAATTTTGTATCTGAAAACGTTTTAAAGGCTGCCGGATCTGTGCTTACAAATAAATATGCAGAAGGTTATCCCGAAAGGGAATCTGTTGAAAAATTTATTAAGGAGTTTCCTGATTACGTTCACAGCGGCAGCGTAGGCAGATATTACGGAGGATGCGAAAATATCGACAGGCTTGAGCTTTTTGCAAGATATATGTTTCAAAAGGTTTTTAATACGGATTATCACGTTAACGTTCAGCCGCACAGCGGATCATCAGCTAATCAGGCGGCATATATGTCCGTTCTCGAATCAGGTGATACGATCCTTTCCATGAGTCTTGAAAACGGTGCTCATCTGACGCACGGATCGCCAGTAAATTTTTCAGGCAAACAGTATAATATGGTGTTTTATAACGTTGATTCTGATGGATTTATTGATTATGACGATATTGAGCGCAAAATTAAAGAATATTCGCCGAAACTTGTGCTTGCTGGAGCTTCGGCATATTCGAGGATAATTGATTTTAAAAGAATCAGAGATATGATAGATTCTTGTGAAAATAAGCCATATTTTATGGTTGATATGGCTCATATTGCAGGTCTTGTTGCTGCCGGGGATCATCCTTCGCCTTTTGGTTTAGCAGATATTATAACTACAACAACTCACAAAACGTTGAGAGGCGCAAGGGGCGGACTTATTTTCTGCATAAGAGAGCTTGCCAAAAAAGTTGACAGAGCGGTTTTTCCCGGCTGTCAGGGCGGGGGACTTCAGCATATCGTAGCTGCAAAAGCTGTTGCCGCCTGTGAAGCGCTCAGCGATGAATATAAAAATTATATCCATCAGGTAGTCAAAAATTCTCACGCTATGTGTGAGGAATTCAAAAAGCTCGGCTATGATATTGTTACCGGCGGAACCGACAATCATCTTTTTCTGATTGATTTTTCAAAAACGCATCCGCTAATTACCGGCAAAGAAATACAGAATCTGCTTGATGAACATGGAATAACGCTGAATAAAAACTGTGTTCCGAATGAAAAGAGAAGTCCGCAGGAAACCAGCGGTGTCAGAATAGGCACGGCGGCTATGACAACGAAAGGCTTTAAAGAAAAGGACTTTATTGAAACAGCGGATAAAATCAATTTGATAATAAATGAATATTATAAAAATAAAATCGAGGGTTGATTATATGAAATTATTTAAAACACTTATTTCAACGATTCTTATAATATCCTTGATTTCGGTTTTTATTTTTCCAGTAATTGCTATGGAACAAAAAGAAAACTACGGCTTATATAATGTTTATACAGACAATATGCTTTTTAAACAGAATTCAGAAGGAATATTAGCAGGGAGAAGTAAAGCGGGAAGTATTGTTACGGCTGTTTTGTACGATAAATCCAATAACATTGTTTTATCATCTAAGGCTCAGAGCGACAGAAGCTCTCGTTTCAGGATTTCTTTCAGGACTCCCGACGGCTCTTTTGAAAATTATAAAATAGTGATTTATTCTGAAGATAACGTTATCGATTCAATCGCAGATATAGTTTTCGGCGAGCTTTGGCTTGCCGGAGGTCAGTCAAATATGATGTTTCCTCTTGGCGGGGCTGAAATTGGTGAAGATATGCAGGAAAAGAAAATTACCGGAAGCGAATGGATAAGATTCTTATCTACACCCGCTATTCCTGAGTATAACGGCAGTTCGGATAATTGTCCGTTGTATCCACTTGAAGAAATAAAAGATTGTTTCTGGCATAAAGCAAATGATGAAAAGATTTACGGCAACTCGGCTGTCGGTTATTTCTTTGCTGAAAGCCTGCTAAAAAAGCTCAACGTGCCGATAGGCATTCTTGATTCAAATCTCGGAGGAAGCAGTATTGCCTCTTGGCTCTCAAGAGACGCTATTGATTCAGACAGCAGCGTTAAAAATGATCTATTAAATGCAGGCGAATATTTTGACGCTGAAAACTGGAGTGAGACAGGGCACGATCCTTATCGTGATATGACGGTTAATTTCAATAAAAAAATCTATCCTTTAAGAAATTTCAGATTATCGGGTATTATTTGGTATCAGGGTGAAACAGATTTCATTTATCAATGGAGTGAAGAAAGATACGCCCGTTCACTTGCTCTTTTGCAGAAGTCATATTCGGATTTATTCAATAGCAGCGGTTCTTTACCATTGATTGTAACTCAGTTAGCGCCGCATAGTTATGCAAGAATGCACGAATTAGCTGAATGGAACGCAGCATTATGTGAATTTCAGTCCGAATCGCCGCGATCAAGGGCTGTAATTACTAATTATGACGTTGATCTTGATTATGATGAAAGCGTTGGTTCAATTCATCCATCTCATAAGTATGAAATAGGATGCAGATTTGCAGAAGCTGCCGACAGAATGCTTTATAATAAAGAAAATAATTATACCGCAGCATACTATGAAAGCAGTCATACCGAGAATAACGATATAATTATTAAACTGAAAAACACAGGCAGCGGATTGGTTATCAATGGCAAAGATTGCATCGGATTTTCTATAAGTGACGAAAACGGAGTTTTCATTAAAGCAAAAGCTGAAATCATCAGCAAAGACTGCGTCAGAGTCTATTCAGATAACATTAAAAATCCTGTTGCCGCAGCATACGCATATTGTGAAAATAATCATTATTCAAACCTATTCTCGACTGATGAAAACGGTTTATATATGCCTGTTTCACCGTTTATTACCGATAAAGAAATATTAAACGTCAGTTGGGGAGGGAATGAATGGACTGATTGTGAATCTGATTCAATATGGCATCTCGGTAATGACGCAGCATATTATGATACTTGGAACAGCAGAAATGCAGATATTTCTTTTGATTCAGACAGCGCATTTTCCGGTGAGAGGGGACTTCACGTTGTATCTGATAAAAAGATTTTTACATCGTTTTCCGTGAATCCGGTTTTATACAGAAAATATCATAATAAAAAGACGTCATTCGGCGAATGGAACAATGACTGGAGCGATTACGCTTCTTTATCTTTTATGATAAAAAATAACGGAAAGAAAGATATTATTCTTAAACGTGCCGTTATTGACAATAAAGGCATAGGCATTTTCAGCCCTGCAATAAACGGAACAACTTCTGTATCGCAAACAATTCCTGCTGACGACAGCTGGCATAAAATTACATTGAATTTAAACAGACTCTATCTTTTCTCAAATGAAGCTTCAGCTTACTATTCCAACAAAAAGATAGATAACGTAATTAACTTCATACTTGAATTTGACGGAAAAAATCCCGATATAAGTATTGATGATTTTAATTTTGATTCCGAGGAGTTTGATAAAGACGAAAGGGTTACGTTCAGCGCAGATTATAAAAATGTGAAAGGTATATTTACTTTATTTACTGCTCTTATTACCAATTTAATCGGTCTGTTTGTTAAACAATCATTTCCAAAAGTATAAAAACCTTGCTGTAAAAGGCAAGGTTTTTGCATTTTATAAAGCTTGTCTGCATATTATTAAACAAATAATACAAAGGAGCTTTAAAATGAAGACTAAGACATTAAATTTTCATCAGCTAAACAAAAGAATCAAACCAATTAAATCAGATTGGATAATTATTGTTCTGATTATATTATTTTTTGCAGGACTTATAATCGGTGCTTATATGATAAAAAACGGCGAAAACAATTTTACTTCCGGAATTGTAAAATCATATTCCTCATTTACTGATCTGTCAAACTCAAAATCATTCACAATTTTGTTTTTTAAACTTTTCAGTATAGGATCGGGTATAATTCTTCTTATGTATTTCACAGGACTCTGCGCTCTCGGAATACCGTTTGTCAGTCTTATCCCGTTTTCAGCAGGTCTGTTTATAGGGATTATTTCCGGCTTTTACTATAAACACTATATGCTAAAAGGGTTAGGCTATTGTATGATTATAATATTTCCGTCAATGATTCTGTTCTGTGCTTCGATGCTCATAGCCTGCAAGGGGAGTATAAAAATGTCCCGCAATATGCTGAATCTGTTATCTATGAGGCATTCTCAGACGCAGGAATCATTTAAATCATACACGGTCAATTATCTTATACTTATTTTAATTACAGCAATGAGTTGTCTTGTTTATACAGTGCTTACAAAATTATTCTCCGGCATCTTCGGTTTCTGATTTTGCTGATGGAATATTCAGAGGATTGTTTTCAACTGCAGCTCTAAGCTGTTCGTTTTGAATATGTGTATATATCTGAGTCGTTGCAAGGCTTTCGTGACCGAGCATTTCTTTTAACAGCATTACGTCTGTACCGCCGTGCTGATACATAAGAGTAGCGGCGGTATGCCTTAATTTATGGGTTGAAAGACCTTTTCCGCCGAGTCCTGATTTTTCAAGTAAAGTATAAACAATGTGCTGCACAGTTTTAGGGCTTATTCTGTTTTTATTTCTCGAAATAAATAAGGCGTTTTTATTTTTTAACGAAATACCTTCAGTCGGTCTTATTTTTAAATATTCGTTTATTGCATAAACACAGGTATCGTTAAGATAAATCATTCGCTGCTTATTTCCTTTACCGGTAACGATCATAGTTTTTTCTTTTAGGTTTATATCATTTAAATTTAAAGAAACCAGCTCGGATAAACGAAGACCGCAATTGAGAAAAAGGGTAATGATACAATAATCTCTTTGCCTGTTATTGCCGTCGATGTGCCTTAAAAGGTCAAGGCTTTCGTCAAGCGTAAGATATTTCGGTAAAGATTTTTTTAATTTAGGCGAATCAAGATGCTCCATAGGATCGGAATCAAGCCGTTTTTCAGTAAATGCAAGCCATTTATAAAAAGTTCTGATAGATGAAATCTTTCTTGATCGAGTATTTTCGTTGTTATTACGCTCATCTTTGCAGAATGAAAGGAACGCATAAACCGTATCGTCATTGGCTTTGAGAATAAGATTTTCGTCATAATCGCTAACAGGAATTTTTTCAAATTCTGTATCAGGGTAATCATCCAAAATCATAAATCTTAAAAAAGAACGGATGTCGGATACGTATTCAAGCGCAGTCAGCTTCGATTTGTTTTTGACAGCGGATTGATAATTATAAAATCTCTGAACGAGCTCAGGCATCTCTTTGATTTCTTCTTTTTTCATAACGTACCTCCGGGAAGCAGGGTAAATCTATTATATCACAGCGATAATAAAAAATCAACTCAATTATACAAAATCAATATTTTGTATAATTGAGGGGATAGAAAATGATGAAAATATCTGTATTATACCTTAAAACTACGGATGAACTCAAACTTCATAAGTCAGCGGAATAATACTGCCAACATCATATAAAGCCTTGTTTGTGATAATTTCTGCTTTAACGTTATATATAGACAGAAAGTCAATTATTTTATTACAGTCACTATGATAGTTTATATCTCCGTTGAATAACAGAACGTTTTTATCAATGAGACCTGTGCATCCTCCGATAAATCCGTAATCGTATCCTTTTAATTTTACCGAACCTTTACTGACTAATAAAGCGTCAAATCCGTTATCAACAGCGGCATTATAAATAGATGTATCATCAGTAATAAATGCGTTATCTGTTACCGGACATATTGCGCACTTGATATATCCCTGATTAACTTTTATTGGTTTTACGGAATTATTCAAGTAATAGTCAATTATTTTATTATCGGTTGTTTTTTCGTTATAAAAAAAAGATTTTCCGAGAGCCAAAGTATTTAATCTGCAGTCAAACGGATATGGTGATCCTATTGTTTCATTATAAACATTAAACCCATACCCTATTGTTAAAAATTTAACAAAATTATCATACTGACTTTTATCCGCTGTTATCGTTTTATTATTAATATATAAAAGCATATCAGTATGATCTGATACAGGATTATCAAGATTTTTTGAAGGAACAGTTATAATCGGCTGAATATTAAGCTGTTCCAGTTTTATTATAAGTTCTTTATCTTTTCCGCTGACAGCAGCGTGGCGAACTTTTCCGCCGGGAAAAAATGGCTTTTCCAAAGGAGAAATCACATAAATGCCCTCCCCTGCTTATAATGCGGCTTCGTAAGCAGCCCTGATAGTTCTTGCAGGAATTATCTGAATCTGATCTTTAAGATTCTTCATATTAAGATTTTTAAAATTGTGATATGGAATAATACATTTTGTAAATCCGAGTCTTGCGGCTTCTTTGACCCTTTGCTCACAGTTGCCGACGCCTCTGATTTCACCGCCGAGACCTATTTCTCCGAAAGCGATAACTTCTTCTTTGATAGGCTCGTCTTTTAAACTGGAAATAAGCGACAAAGCAACAGAAAGATCAGAAGCAGGCTCATCTACTTTAAGTCCGCCGGCTATGTTGATATAAGCGTCAGTATTTCCGAAAAAATATCCGGCTCGTTTTTCAAGAACGGCAATAATCATAGCGAGCCTGTTATAGTCAAATCCGTTAGTCATTCTTCTCGGATTGCCGAAATTTGTTGACGTAACCAACGCCTGAACTTCTGCAAGAATCGGTCTTGAGCCTTCCATAACACACATAACGCAGGATCCTGACGTATTTTTCGGTCTGCCGGAAATAAGTACGAGTGACGGGTTTTCAACATCCGAAAGACCTGTATCCGTCATTTCAAAAACACCGATCTCGTTAGTTGAGCCGTACCTGTTTTTAACAGCGCGAAGTATTCTGTAAGACATATGACGTTCGCCTTCAAAATATAAAACAGCGTCAACAATATGTTCAAGCACCTTCGGACCTGCAATATTGCCGTCTTTATTGACGTGACCGACGATTATAGACGGGATATTCAGCGCCTTAACAGTATTCATAAGCAGGTTTGTGCATTCTCTGACTTGAGTTACGCTGCCGGTTGAAGAAGAAAGGCTCTGTATTCCAACCGTCTGAATCGAGTCGATGATAACAAGATTCGGCTTTTCCTGACGGATATATTCGCAGATACTTTCCATATCTGAATCACAGAGAATCTCAAGATTATCGGTATTTACGTCAAGCCTATGCGCCCGAAGCTTGATCTGACCGGCAGATTCTTCACCTGATACATAAAGAATGTCAAGATTCTGACCAAGATACTGACATATTTGAAGCAGTATAGTTGATTTTCCTATGCCGGGGTCACCGCTGAGCAGTACAAGCGAGCCTTTTACAAGGCCTCCGCCCAACACACGGTCAAGTTCTTTTAGACCGGTTTTATATCTGATTTCCGTATCGGTTTCGATATTTTTCAATTTGTATGCCGTAAGCTTAACAGCCGCAGAGCCTGAGGAAGTTTTTGATACGTTTGACGGTCTTACAATTTCTTCTTCAAATGAGTTCCAGCTGCTGCATCCGGGGCATTGACCGTACCATTTTGCGCTTTCATATCCGCATTGAGAGCAGACAAATTTAGTTTTGCTTTTAAGAGCCATCAGTATCACTTTCCTTATAAAAATTTAAAATTCCGTCAGCAATTGACAAAGCTATTTTTTTCTGATAATTGTCATCATGCAGCAGTGATAAATCATTTTTATTAGACATAAATCCGCATTCGACCATAATTGACGGCGACTTGGAATTATATAAAAGATAGATTTCCGTACCCGATTTTTTTATCTGTCTCATATTGTCGGGCTGAATATTCTGAGCAACCGAATCCTGAATTTTCTGAGCTAAAGCCTGACTCATAGGATTGTTTTTTGAATAAAAAACCTGAGTTCCGTGAACAGACATATCTGCAAAATGATTCTGATGAATGCTTACAAATATAGCGTCAGGGTTTTCATTTATGATTTTCATTCTGTTATGTATATCAGATATTTTCTTTTGCCTTAATGTTGCGGAGTCATCGCTGTGGATCGAATCATCGTTTTCCCGCGTCATAATTACGTTGAATCCGTATAAACAAAGAAGTCTGTTTAATTTCTGAGCGATCTGAAGATTTATTTCTTTTTCAACGGAACCGTCAGATCCTGTTGTGCCGCCGTCGGCTCCGCCGTGACCTGCGTCAACTATTACAGTTCTAAAATTATAAATATTACCTGAAACGCCGGTAAAAGATTCATTTGTTTTAGCAGTATAAATAATCAGACTTAAGATTAAAATAATAAACAGTAATATTATTATAACAGGTTTGTTTTTAATTATTTTAAAGCTTTTCATAAACTAAGCACCCCCACATTAACTAATATGCAGGAATGATTCTTCTATGAAAAAAGAAATGATGATTTTTTACGGATTTATAATAGGACTTGTAAACTCATTTTTAGGCGCCTGCGGCGGAATAATATGCGTAATGATTTTAAAAAAGCAAGGATTGGATCAGAAGCAGGCTCAGGCAAACGCAATAGCCGTAATGCTTCCTTTAAGTATTATAAGTTCCGTAATTTATATAAAAAACAGTATTGTCGATGTGAATTCTGCATTGATTTTTATACCCGGAGGGATTGCAGGATCGCTGATCGGATCATATATTCTTCCAAAAGTTTCCGATAAAAAACTGAAAAAGATATTTGCTGTATTTATTATCTGGGCAGGAATCAGGATGATAATAAAATGACCGTTTATAATATAATCGCATCTGTTTTATCGGGATTTATCGGATCAATGGGTATGGGCGGCGGAGGAATACTGATAATTTATTTAACAGCTATTCTCGATCTGCCGCAGTTATATTCACAGGGGATCAACCTGTTGATTTTTATACCTACTGCCGTTACTGCAATAATCCGATATATTAAACTTAAAATAATTGATTTCAGCAAGGTTAAACAGTTTTATTATCTTATAATTCCCGGAGCATTGGCAGGATTTTATCTCACTCAGATTACAGATAAAAATATTTCCGGTAAAGTATTCGGAGTATTTCTTTTAATAACAGGCTTAATTGAATTGTTTAAAAAAGCAAAAAGCCATAATTAAAAATATTTTCAATTATGGCTTTAACAATTATTTTCTTGAATCTATAAAAGACTGAAGGATAACGACAGCTGCAACTGCGTCAACGGTATTTTTACGTTTTTTTCCTCTTGTATTGGTGTCGTTTAGATATTTGTGAGCCGTGACGGTAGTCAGCCTTTCATCCCACATCATTGTCTCAATTTTGCATCTCTCTTTTATACTCTGAGCAAAGTCGATACACTTCTTCCCTCTCTCCCCTGTTGAGCCGTCCATATTTTTCGGAAGTCCAACTATTATAAGTTCAGGTTTGATCTCAGAAGAGAGAATCTGAATTCTGTCAATGATCTTAGGTACATACGACTCGTGGATGACTTCCACAGGCGAAGCAAGCATTTCAAATTTATCGCAAACCGCAAGTCCGGTTCTTGCGTCACCGTAATCTACAGACATTATTATCATATTAAATTACCCTGCCGCATTATTGCCTGTACCGCCGCCGTTACCGCCTGTTCCTGCTCCTGTTCCTCCGGCATTACCGCCGCCGGTTCCGCCTCCTGCTCCATTACCTGTACCTGTACCGATCCCGTTGCCTGTGCCGGTTCCTGTTCCGGTACCTGCACCGTCAGAAGCTTTTGTTGATGATACTGCTGAAGCATGACCGCCGCAGTATCCTGGTAAATGACCTTCCTTATAATAACCAACGTTTGAAGATCCTGTTGAATAAGAAGCAAGCTTGCCGCAGATCGGACAATAATATTTCTTAACAACATTACCGTTGAACTCAAATTCTTTAGCAGGTAAGTTCTTATGGATACGATTCATTACTTCTTTGAAAATATCACCTGCAGGGTTTGTGCTTGCATTGATTCTCTGCGGTTTATCATAACCGTACCATACCGCTGAGAAATAATAAGGTGAGCCGCCTGCAAACCATCTGTCCTTATAATCGTCGGTGGTACCGGTTTTAGCAAACGTATCAAATCTGTTGAGCTTGTATCCGTAACCTGTACCGATAGTCTGCGTAACAACGGTTTTCATCATTTCTCTCATGATATCCGCTGTTTCTGCAGAGAAAACTCTTTCGCCGGTGTTATTGGTGTTGTCAAGAATTACATCGCCGTTTGAATCGGTAACTTTATAATAAGAATAAGGTTTATAATAAAGACCGCCGTTGCCGATAGAGCAGAATGCTGCTGTTAAATCAAGTGAAGTTACACCGTGATTAAATGCGCCGATCGCAAGACGCTGAAGCGAGTTATCCGCACCGTCGTCAAGAGTTGATATTCCGAGTTTTTCTGTCAGATATTCATATGAAGTTTTGACACCGATCATATCCTGAATTATTCTTGCAGGAACGGTATTAAGGCTTCGCGCAAGTGCATTCTGAGCAGTAACCCTGCCGCCGCTGCCGTAATTGCCGCTGTAGTTTTTGGGCCAAGGTCTTCCCTGTATCGTAGTGCAGGATTTATCAAGTATCAGTGATGAATAGGTTATATCATCAGATTCAAGCGCAGGAGCATAAGCGCTCAGAGGTTTGATTGATGATCCGGGAGGTCTCGGGGAGTCGGTAGCCCTGTTAAGTCCTCTGGCTTCTTCTTTAACGCCTGCCTGACCGACTATGCCAAGCACTCTGCCTTCATAATCCATTATAGTCATAGCAGCCTGAGCGTTCTTCTTATCATAAAAAGCTACCTTATTTTCAAATACATATTCAAGCGTATCCTGAACGTCAAGATCAACAGCGGTATATATCTGAAGTCCGCCGCCGTAAATCTGGCCTGAAGCTTCGGATCTTGAACAATTCTGGCTTTCCATAAGGTCGTTTATAACCTGTTTGATAACAAAGTCAACGTAAAAGCCCTGAATCTCTTCTTTTTCTTCTTCTTCTTTCTCATTCTTATTAGTATCGGATTTATGATCTTTTTTATACTCTTCCGAATTGGTCAGAACGAGCTTGTAATTCATTGCTTCATCCATTTCAGCCTGAGTTATATAGCCGCTTTCAAGCATACATTCAAGGCAGTACTGGAATCTTTTTCTGTTGTTTTCATAGTGCGAAATCGGGTCAAGCGAATAAGGATTTCTTGTAGTTGCGGCGATAGTTGCGATTTCAGCAAGATTAAGATCTTTTAATTCTTTGCCGAAATATGTTTCAGCCGCAGTCTGAATACCGTAAGCGCCTTTGCCGAGGTAAATAGTGTTAAGATAAGCTTCAAGGATTACGTCCTTTGCGTTGTATCCTTCTTTTGCATAAGCTCGTTCAATATTGAGTGCAGTAAGAATTTCATGGTATTTACGAACGTAGGTAACTTCGTTTTTACCGGTAATATTCTTAATAAGCTGCTGAGTTATGGTCGATCCGCCCTGACTGTTGTTCTTAACAAGCACACCGAATGTTCTGCGCCAGTTTACGCCGTTATGATTATAAAATGTTTTATCTTCCATAGCGACAAACGCCTGCTGAATCTTTTCAGGAACATTTTCCAGGTCTACCCAGACACGGTTTTCTGTTCCGTGCAGACGCGTCAGCTCAATAGTTTCGCCTTCGGAGTTGTTGGCATAAAGGAAAGTTGTCTGATTAAGGCTGCTTTTTATGCTTGAAAGGGTGATCTGAGCATCTCCGTTAATAACAGAGAGCGCATTTATTCCGACAAATCCGACAACTATAACGATGGTAAAAAGTATAGTCGCAAGAATCGAAATAAAAACAGCACCGACATTAGAAACAGCATTCTTTTTCTTTTGCTTTTTAGATGCCATTAAATTTACATCCTCCTTTATGTTAATATAGCTTTGCGAAGCAGCGCTCCGCATTCTACGGGTATATCGCTTTCAAATGAGAATTTCATCATAGGATGAGGGGCATTCTCTATTGTTTCTCCGTTTTCGTTTTTAAGATTTTTAACGGTTATTTTATAAGGTTCTTTGCCTTTCGGCATAACTTCGAGTTCATCGTTTTCAAAGAAACGGTTGCGCTGGAAGCCGTAAACTGTGCCGTTTTCATATCCTGTTACTTCAGCGGCTACGTTCCATTCACGTTTGTATCCGCCGTCATAAAAAATCTGAGCGTCATCAAGCGGAGAAGTATAATAAAAACCGGTGCAGTATTCTCTGTAGCTGACTTTGCATACTTCCTGACGTATCCAGTCTGACAATTTATAATCATCTGTCTCGTTACATAAGTATTCGTCAATAGCGGCTCTGTAAGCGTTGGTAATTACCGAAGTATAATATGCGGATTTTGCTCTGCCTTCAATTTTAAAGCTGGTAATTCCGGCTTTAATGAGTTCGGGAATATGCTCTATCATACACATATCACGGGAATTCATAAGATAAGTGCCCTTGCCGTCTTCCATGATCGGAAAATAATCTCCCGGTCTTGTCTGCTCAACTAAAGCGTAATTCCATCTGCAAGGCTGAGCACAGTCTCCTCTGTTGGCGTCTCTGCCTGTAAGATAATTTGAAATAAGGCATCTGCCTGAAAAAGACATACACATAGCGCCGTGAACAAAGCACTCGATATCCATATCTGAAGGAATTTTTGCTCTGAGTTCGCTTATATCTTCAAGTGATAATTCGCGAGCAGTAACTATTCTTTTAGCTCCGAGCTCATAATAAGCTCTTGCGGTTTCATAATTAGTTATACCGGCCTGAGTGGAAATATGAATTTCCATATCTGGAACGTGTTTTTTTGCAAGCATCATTGTTCCGAGATCGGATATTATCAGCGCATCAACACCGCATTTTTCAGCATTTTTCAAAAACTCCGGAAGTCTTGAAAGCTCGTTGTTTCTCGGAACGGTATTACAGGTAAGATATACATTAACGTTCTTTTTATGAGCATCTTCACAAGCTGAGGTCAGCTCTTCAAAAGTAAAATTTGAAGGAGCCGCTCTCATTCCGAATTCTGCTCCGCCGACATAAACGGCGTCGGCTCCGTAATATAAAGCTTTGTCAAATCTTTCACGGTCGCCTGCCGGAGCAAGAAGTTCCGGAGCTTTAATAAATTCTTTCATATCAGTTTCCGCCTGCTTTGATTGCCTGAACCTGATTGGCTTCATGTTCTTTCTGATTTTTAGCAAGATAAATTTTACCCTTGCTGTCATGAAGGAAGAAATAGTAATTTGATTCTTCAGGATACAACGCGGCTTCAATAGCGTCATCACCGGGGTTGCAGATTGGTCCGGGAGGAAGTCCTTTGATCGCTGAAGTATCATAGTAGCTCATATATTCGTTTCCTTTTGCAAGACCGACTACTTTGGTGACGTAATTCGAAATGTAAACGGATGTAGAATCACAGCCGAGAGTCGGATATGTTACGGAATTTTTAAGTCGGTTATGGATTACGGAAGAAACAATTTTCATCTGGTCTGTGTCAGCCGCTTCCTTCTGAATAATTGATGCGATCGTAATGATTTCTTCCATAGTGTAACCTAATTTTTCAGCGCGTTTCTGATATTCATCAGTCCAATGATTGCTGAAAGTTGACAAAAACTTTCTGATAACGTAGTTAGCATCAGCATTGAGATAGAAATCATAGGTATCAGGGAAAAGATATCCTTCAAAATTCTGATATTTCTTTTCAGATTTTACTACATTATTTACAAAATCAAACTCAAAGTCTACTTTATTGAGCGCGGAGTAAAGCTTATCTGTACTGCATACCTCGTATTTATTAAGTTTTTCAAACATCTGAGTAATTGTCCAGCCTTCCGGAAAGCTGAGCTTAATGGTGTCAGCCGTCTGAGGAGCAGCCATACATTTAAGGAGCATACCTTCAACGCCCATTGATCTGTCAAAAGTATAAACGCCGCTGAGGTATTTGTATTTTTTAGTGTTGTCAAGATTTCTGAATTGAGCAAAAAGTTTGCAGAGATACTTTCTTTTAACAAGTCCCGCATCAGCTAAAAGATCAATTATCTGATCATAAGTCGCATTTTCGGGAATCTGAACTTCAATATCATCTTTTGAAGTGCTGATAGCGAGAATATCATTGATAGCAGAAATTGAAATGTATGAAGCAGTCGAAGTAAAAATAAGTATAAGCGCAAAAAGCACAACGGCGAATTTACTGCCGACTGATCTTTTTTTCTTTTTTTTCTGAGAAGCAGGTTTAGCGGGAGCTGACTCCTTTGCTGCTTCATACTTTTTGCTGCCGTAACTTGTATTAGCAGCTCTTTTACCCTTATAATTTGAAAAATAAACAGATGCGCTGTCTGATGATGAATCATTTTTGGAAGAAGAATAGTCA
Organism: Oscillospiraceae bacterium; assembly: GCA_902789095.1. Classification (GTDB taxonomy): domain Bacteria; phylum Bacillota; class Clostridia; order Oscillospirales; family Acutalibacteraceae; genus CAG-488. Next base: position 26,654 of record CADAMY010000001.1, read on the forward strand.
AGCTCGTCATCATCAATATGGACAACAAATTTCTGTTTTTTCGGTTTTTCAGGTTTTTCTTCTGACGTCAGTTTCAATAAATCATCAATATTTTTATCCTGATAATTAGATTTATTATCATCCATAATTCTTCCTCCTTACTTTAAAATTTATATTGAACATTGCAGCGAACTTTTTAGTTTATTTACATAATCGCTGCTCCTGAATTTTTTTACGATCTCCAATCCGAATTTAACGGCGCTGCCCATTCCCTTAGCAGTTATTATGTTGTCGTCTGTAACAACAAATTCATCCGAAATAACTGCTCCTTCAAGTTCGTCTTCAAATCCCGGGAAACATACAGCGTTTTTATTTTTCAGCATACCTTTATGACCGAGTATTGAAGGAGCGGCGCAGATTGCGCAGATCTGTTTGTTATTCAAAAAGCAGTAGTCAAGAAATTTATTAACTGTTTCATTCTGCTCAAGATTAACAGTACCCGGCATACCGCCCGGCAGCAAAATACCGTCAATATCGTCAGCAAGATTTATTTCGCTTTCGTCCATATCGCAGAAGACGGGAATATTATGTGATCCGCAGACGATTTTAGAACCGATACCGACTGTAGCGATTTCAATTTCCGCTCTTCTGATTACGTCAATGGCGGCAATAGCCTCTACTTCTTCAAATCCTTTAGCAAGAAAAGCATAAATCATATAATAACCTCTGTATAGTAAATTCACAATATTATACTACAATTTTTTAAAAATGTAAATACAAAACGGAATTAAAAGTTAAAAATCAAGCAAATTTTCAATGATTTCATATATTTCAGAGCTGATTGATTCAATTGAACGAGGATTTTCACCGTCTGAACAGTCAATAAGATACCATCCGAGCTTAGCGGAAGCATGTTTTGCGGCAACTCTGCATTTGTTGAGATACGAAATATTTTTTTCGTGAATATCTTTTTTATTCTCATCGCCGTTGTATCTGCCCGTCATCATTTTCTGAGAAATTTCAACCGGCATATCAAGATAAATTACGGCATCCGGCTCCGGCACACCGATTTTTTTGTATTCAAAATCGCTGAGCCATTCAAAAAAAGAGTCCCATTCTTCTTCAGGCAGCTTGGTAGCCTGATGATATGCGTTTGAAGCAGTATAACGGTCAGCTAAAATCAATACGCCGTTGTCATAATCTTCTTTCCATTTTGTTTTATAATTTGCGAATCTGTCAACAGTATAAAACGCTGAAGCGGCATAAGCGTTGACATCATCGGGATTTTTGCCGAATTCACCGTTGAGATACATTTTAACTACTGCGCTTGAATCACTTTCATAATCAGGTAATTTGATTTGTTTGAAAGTAATATTTTTTTCATTGAGTCTGTCGATCAGTCTTTCTATCTGAGTGGATTTTCCGCTGCCGTCAAGACCCTCGATTACTATCAGTTTTCCCATATTTTTCCCCCGTTCTGTTATAAAACAGAGCAGCGGTTTTCCCGCCGCTCACAGATCAACCGAATATTTTTTTGTACCAAGGTACTTTTTCTTCTTCGACTATTTCACTTTCGGGAACTGTATCTTCAAAGCCCTTTGAAATACTCGGAGTCATATAAATAAATGCAACGTTAGTGCTTGCAGACGAAGAAGCATCGGTAAATATTTTATATCCTTTGCCTACTTCAAGCCATGCTTCGCTGAGCGCTACAAACTCATCTGTATCGTCAACAACAATACCGTAATCCGCAAGATTAAGGTCAGAATTTGCGAGTATTCTTGAAATATTGGTGATCGCGTCAACATTTTTGTCAGACATCATTGAGCCGAGGGAATTGATAAGTCCTCTGTTCTTTTCGATTTCGCTCTGAAGCTCGTTGATGGTCTTTACCGTTTCGTCAAGATTGTCAAGCGATCTCTGAATTTCCGGATCATTCATAAGCGCTGAGAGCTGATTTATAACAGGCTGAGCTTTCTGCAGATCGTCGGCTATTTCACCGATATTCATAAGACTCTTCAAAAATTCGGAATTTGTAACAGTTGCTATTGAATTTTTAAGACGGTCATCATTAAGATCGTCAAGCAGCTTTTTAAGGGTATTGATGTTCTCAGTCGTAAGAGTTGTTGTAAGAGCGTTCAGAAGCTTCTGATTGCTGTCGTATACTTTAACAGCGTTATTTATAACGCCCGAAAGCTCGTTGATGTTTGCACTGTTTGATGTAAGCGTATTCATCATCTGATTGATATCGATGCTGTTGAGCGTATTCATAAGGCTTTTAAGAACCTTGAGTGCGCTCTGAAGACTATCGACCTGACCGGAAGCGTCAAAGTCAAAGTCAAGAGATGCTATCGGAATAGCGGCAAAATAGATGTTTTCCATTTCAAATGATGACGTTTTTGTTGTAACGCTGGCTGTATTGGTAAGTTCAATATTGCCGAAGCCCTTAAGATCGTTTGATGAAATATTAAGACTTTCACTAACACCGGGAAGACTGTGAATCATAACAAGTTCGTTTGTACCGTCGCCGATAGCGCGTCCGTTTTTGACCTTGACAGCCGAAAAAGTTTTTTCAGGCAGAACAAGACCGCCAAGCATAAGAACCGGAAGATACATCTTCTTTGTCTGACCGCTGACCTTTACAGCTTTTGAATAATTGTTTTTGAAAGTAAATTCAATCCTTACTTCTCCTGCCTGACCTGCAATGTCCTCTGCAGACATTTCAGCGCCGTTGAGGAAATATCTTATTCCGATTTCAACAGGAAGCTTTTTATTGGTAGGAGCCGTATAATAAAGATCGGTGGAATCCAGATTCCAAAGAATTTCTTTATTGTCATTCTGATTCGATATAGGCATAGAGTCGCCTTTTACGTTCTGGATTTTATCAAGTTCAAGATCAGTTCTGTCATATACTCTGACGTTGGGCACATCGGTATGAAGCCAGTCTGTAACGGTTTCCTGAGTTACTTGACCTTTACTGTTTAAGTTAACATAAACTGTTTCGGTTTTAGTAACGTTTTCTGCGGTTTTATCGTATAAAACAGTCTGTCCGTTATCCTTTACGGGCTCCTCTGTTTCTTTCTGAGCGCAACCGGCAAATCCTGCGGCAAGGCTCAGACAAAGGCATAAAGAAACAGCAGACTTAGCGATTTTAGAAGCTTTCATTTTTTTATCTCCCCTTTTTTTATCAGAAGGCTTTCTCCATCCGATCGATGTTTTGTTGATTACTCCTTCAAAGCACAAAAGAACAGGTGTAAGGAAGCAGATTATTACTACTGCGCTGATTATAGCGCCTCTTGCAAGCAGTACGCACATTCCTTTTACAAGCTCGAGACTGCACACAAATATTACTCCCAGTGTTGACAGGCAGAAAATCAATGCGCTTTGGAAAATGGATTTACTTGCGGCTTTTGCGGCTATCGACATAGCTTCATGCTTTTCATGACCGCGCTGCAGCTCTTCCTTGAATCTGCAGGAAAGAAGTATTGCGTAGTCAACAGTTGCTCCGAGCTGAACACAGCTTATAACGATCGGCGAAATAAAGCATATCTCGGTGCCCATAATTGTTGAAAGAGAAATGTTTATGAAAATTGCAAGCTCGATTGAAGCAACGAGCAGAAGCGGCAGGAAACCCGACTGCAAAACAAAAGCGATCAGAATAAAAATAGCGGAAATACTGACAATGCTTGTCCTCTGGAAATCGGCGTTTGCTATATCGACAAGTTCGTCATAAAGTATATTTTCGCCCGAAATACAGCCCTTCGGATCATAGGATTTAATAATTGTATTAAGTTCGGTTTTTTGTTTGGTGAGCAGATTTTCCCCTTCGGAATTTCTCGAGCCGAGATCATATTCCGACATCAGCGCCATAAGTCTGTATCCGCCTTTTTCGCATATGCTTTTTATCGAATCCGGCAGTATGTTTTCGCTTATTCCTGCGCCGACAAATTTATTGAGCGCGATAACGTTTGTAACACCGCCGACGTTTTCAAATTCACCGATCATAGATGAAACTTCGCCGGAAGGAATCGAATCACTGACAATTACAAAGTGGATCGACGCCATATTGAATTTTTCCTGCATTTTAACAGTTGCAATTCTCGAATCGCAGTCGTCAGGCATCTTTCCGTTGAGGTCAGTATAAGTTGAAACGTTTGCCTGAAGAATATACATCGGAATAAACAGCAGGAAGAATATCGCTGTCATAACCTTTTTATGTTTAATTACAAAATCAACTAATTTGTCAAATTTCGGAACAAATCGTTTATGTTCATGAGCAAAAATCACTTTATAGAATTTCAAAAGAAACGCCGGCATAATTATCAGAACGGAAGCCAGACCGAAAATAATACCTTTTGCCATTATCAGTCCCATTTCAAGACCTAAAGTAAGGCTCATGAAGCAAAGTGAAATAAACCCGAAAAACGTTGTTGATGCTCCGCCTATAAGTGAATTGAACGAATAGGCGATACTTTTTGCCATTGCTTTTCTGACGTTTGAGGTCTTTGTGCATTCCTCTTCAAATCTGTCAAGCAAAATGATCGAGTAATCAATCGTTACCGCAAGCTGAAGAATGGCGGCGATACTCTGCGTAAGATATGAAATATCGCCAAAGAAGAAATTGGTTCCCATATTATAAATTACCGCGCATCCAAGCGTTAAAAGAACAACTCCGGGAATGAGCCACTGCTTCGTCGCAAGTGTCAGAACAAGATAAGCAAGTCCTATCGCAACGGCAATATAAATATACATTTCCTGATTGATAAGCGCTTTAGTATCGCTCATAACTGCAGAAAGACCGAAAACAAAACAATGCTCTTTATCAAGAACTTCTTTAACGGCGTTGACTTTAGCAATGGAATCGTAAGTTCCGCCGTCGTCATGGTCGTACTGTATGAGCATAAGAGTAGCTTTTTCATCGGCGGAATAAAGCATCTCTTTTACAGCGTCGGGATACATCGACTGAGGTATGCTGATATCCGCAACAGAGCCCGCCCAGATACATTGCTCAACGCCCTCAACGTCAAGAATCTTATCCCGCAGTCTGTTGATCTGCTTAGGGCTTAAATCCTCAATAACAACGAATGAAGTTGATGAAGCGTCAAAAACGTTGTCAATAACTTCATTGAGTCCGAAAATTGCGTTAGTTTCGTTAATATCGGCGCTCGCTTCTTTCTGTTCCGGCAAAAGCGACAGAATATCGTAATTAACTCCGGTACAGAAATAACCCACTGCGCTCGGAATTACAAGAGCAGCAGCAATTATAAGTATTAAAGAAGGATGCTTAACAACCCATTTTGATAATTTTTTTATCATAGTCCACCTCATAAGTATGATCAACGCTTATTATATCATAAACTGATATAAAAGTAAATCGAAATAATTATTAAGATTTACTGAAAATTCTGTTAATTACGGCAATTAAAAATCCGAAAAGAATTATTCCGAAAAATATACCGCAAAAATCAATATATACATCATAAATTCTGCAGGCGCGTTCCGGAACGAAAAACTGATGGATTTCATCGCTTACACTGTAAACGAATGAAAAATAACCGCCGGCAATCCCGGCTGATCTTATTCCGGAAAACGTAAATCCGCTTGTGAAACAAAACCCGAGTGCGCAGTATTCGGTGAAATGCGCAAACTTGCGGAACATATTGTGTGAAATAAAATCAAAGCCGGTCAGTCTTAAAAATAATTCGTAAAATCCTGTGCTTCTCGCTGCTGATTCCTCACCGCTCTGATAAGACAGCAGAAAAATCATAATCATAATAAAGACACAGAAAATAAAAGAAACTATGCTCAGCGGCAGATTCTTTTTTGTTTTCATCATTTGATTCCTCTCAGAGTAAAATCAATAACTCTGTTGTTTTCACTGCAGAAAACGCCTTCAAGCTCATTCAGATAGCCGAAGCTCGTTTTTGCTTTGTATACAGGATAAAAAACACCGTTTGAAATAAGAGTATTTTCAGCTTCGATCATTTTTTTATAATAAGAATCGCCTGAAGCATTTTTTACGCAGTAATCAATGATATCCTGATAATCTTTATCAGAGTAGCTCCAGATGTTTCTGTCGTTTTCTTCACAGAAATACTTTAAGAAAACCAGAGGATCAGAGCTGTCAGCTTCAATGAAGTTAAAAGCGATCTGATAAGATTTATCGGAAAGCGTTTTATCAAGATCTTCCTTTGATACTGCTGATGCGCTGACACTCATTGAAAGACCGAATATCTTTTCCCAGTTCTGCAGAATTCTGATCACATCGGTACGGTACTCTTCAGGGCATACAACGCTCAAAGAAATATTGACGCTGTCAAGTTCTTCAAGCGCTTTTTCATAGTATTCAACAGCTTTATTTTTATCAGGCTTCGGGACAATAGCAGTTCCGGCCGTTTCTCTGAATGATTTATCGCCGAATCTGCAGGAATCGGGAATTATACCTCCGGCAATATTATTTTCTGATGTGCCAAGAACACTCAGATCTGTTGCCGTTACAAGAGCTTTTCTTAAATTATCATTAGAAATCAGCGGATCGGCGCAGTTAAAAGAGAACCCGTAGGTGCGGTTATAAATATCAAAGAATGAACTTTCTTTATTATTTTCAACTTTTGACAGTCCGGAATCTGTCAAAGATACAACATTATAATCGCCCTGCCTGAATTTTGATAGATACAGATCCTCGTCAGTATTTATATAAAGGTAAATCGCATTTGTTTTTACGGCAGCGTCCCCTTTATATACTTCGCTTTTAAAAAGGGTCAGCGAGCTGTCGGAAGCCCATTTGCCGATGTAGAACGGACCGTTGAATAAAGTATATTTCAGTTCAAGACCGTATTTTGCTTTTGTCGCTTCAAAAAATTCACGGCAGCACGGCATACACATTGGCATAGTAAGTATTCTTAAAAAGTCATCGTTTTTTCTGTTTAGAGTGATTTTAATTGTATAATCGTCAACTGCCTGGACTCCCAGTTTCTTTTCATTAAGCTGCCCGGCATTCAGCTTTTCGGCTCCGTTAATACAGTAAAGAAGATATGCGTATTCAGCTTTTGTTTCAGCTCTGAGTGCGCGGGTTATTCCGAATACAAAATCGTCTGCTTTGACTCTGTTGTCAAAAGTTTCAAGGCAGTCCTCACCGAGAAAAACCTTATGCGCTTTGAGCATCTGCCATTTTGCGTCCTGCCTTAAATTAAAAGTATATGTCATTCCGTCATCGGAAACGCTCCAGCTTTCTGCTGCTCCCGGCTGAATCTTTCCGTCGCCGTCAAGCCTTACCAGGCCTTCCATACAGTTTTTAGCAACAATTAAGGCAGTGTCGTTTTCCGCGATCTGCGGGTCAACGCATTCGGGGTCAGCGGAAATCGGATATATTATATTCAATTCTTCATCGTGTGAACACGCTGAAAATGTAAGCGCGGCAATCACAACGCATAACAGAATACTAACTATTTTTTTGATCATATAATTACCCTCAGTATATTATTTCATTTATTATAGCAAATATTTACAAAAAAATCTACACAAATTTTAATGATAAATATATACAAATTATATTAAAAATATGTTATAATCAATTTATGATTATGTGGAGGACTGTAAATGGACATCGGAATTTATATCATCGGTATAATTTTAATTGTTTTATCAATAATTATAATTATTTTGCTGATAAAATCAAAGAACAATTCAAACGACGAAAAACTCACTGAAATAAAGCTTCAGAACTCAATTCTTTCTGAAAACATCAGCTCGGAATTTGAAATCAGCAGAAGAGACAACGCTTCCGTTCAGCATCGCATAAGCGATGAGCTTAATAAGAATTATATCAACACTGCCGAACAGCTTTCAAAAATGAAAAGCTCAAATTACGAAAACATTATAAAGCTTAACGAAAGCATCTCTTCTTCTCTTTCAAAAATCAATGAAACTAACGTTATTCAGAATGAGAAACAGACCGAGAAAATCGAACAGGCAATTTCAAGAATGCAGGAAAGCAACGAGAAAAAGCTTGAACAGATGAGAGCGACGGTTGATGAAAAGCTCAATGAAACGCTCAACACAAGACTTGATTCTTCATTTAAAACTGTTTCTCAGCAGCTTGAAAACGTATATAAATCTCTTGGTGAAATGAAAGAGCTTTCAACCGGCGTTACAAATAACGTAACTACATTAAACCGAGTTCTGACAAACGTCAAGGCAAGAGGAACATGGGCGGAAGTTCAGCTTGAAGGAATACTGAATCAGACGATTCCTAATATGTTCGTCAAAAATTTTGCGCCGAATCCTTCTTCTAACACAAGAGTTGAATTTGCCGTTAAGATTTACAGCGGCAGCGGCCAGACGGAATCTTATCTGCCAATAGATTCAAAATTCCCGATGGAAGATTATGTAAGGCTCTGCGATGCGGCTGATACGGCAGACGCGGACCTGCTCAAATCCGCCAGAAAAGCGCTGGAAGACAGGATAATAGCCGAAGCTAAAGATATCAGCAAATACATAAATATTCCCGTAACAACACCTTTTGCAATCATGTACCTTGCTACTGAAGGACTTTATGCCGAAATAGCGTCTTCAAGGACAGGAGTTGCTGAAAAAATACAGTCGGATTACAACGTAATGATAGCCGGTCCCACAACTATAACGGCGCTGCTGAACTCTCTTGCGCTCGGGTTTAAGGCAGTTGCCATCAATGAAAAAGCAAATGAAGTGCGGGAGCTGCTCGCTGTAACAAAAGCGCAGTATGATAAATTCGGCGTCGTACTTGAAAAAGCCGGCAAAAAGATCGAAGAAGCAGGCAGAACCATTGAAGACGCTCGAAAAAGAAACAGCATTATACGCAAAAAACTTAAAAATATTGATGAAATAAACGCACCGGAATCAGACTCGTATTTAGGTCTTGAAGAGGGCGAAACGGAGGAAATATAATGAAACATGCTGAACTCATTTCAAAGATGACACTTGAAGAAAAAGCAAAGCTTTGTTCAGGCGAAGATTTCTGGCATCTGAAATCAGTTAAGAGATTAGGCCTTGATCCGATAATGGTCTGCGACGGACCTCACGGACTTCGCAAACAGAACGCCGAAAACGAAAAAATCGGAATCGGAAACAGCTATCCCGCAACCTGTTTTCCGACTGCAGTCACTACCGCCTGCTCGTGGGACAGAGAACTTATTAAAAAGATGGGCGAAACGCTCGCCGAAGAATGTATCCAGGAAGGAGTATCCGTTCTTTTAGGTCCAGGCGTAAATATGAAGCGTTCCCCTCTGTGCGGCAGAAATTTTGAATACTTTTCTGAAGATCCTTATCTTGCAGGAGAAATGGCGGCATCGTTCATAAACGGCGTTCAATCAAAAGGCATAGGTACTTCGCTTAAGCATTTTGCCGTTAACTCGCAGGAAACAAACAGAATGACCGGCAACAGCATCGTTGATGAGAGAGCGCTTCGTGAAATATACCTTGCAGCTTTTGAAAGAGCCGTAAAAAAAGGTCAGCCCGCTACCGTTATGAGCGCGTATAATAAGCTAAACGGCACTTACTGCTCAGAAAACGAAACGCTGCTTACCTCGATTTTAAGAGACGAATGGGGTTTTGAAGGCGCAGTAGTAAGCGACTGGGGCGCAATCAATGACAGAGTACAGGGTCTTATCGCAGGCAACGATTTAGAGATGCCCGGTTCCGGCGGATTTAACGATAAAAAAATAATAGACGCTGTTAAAAACGGATATCTTGATGAATCGCTGCTTGATAAATCTGTTGACAGAATCATTGAAATTATTCTTAAAGCAGCTAAAATCAATAAAAAACCTTATTTTGTTGAAGAACATCACGAGCTTGCAAAAAAAGTTGCGGAATCTTCGATCGTACTGCTTAAAAATCATGATAATATTCTTCCTCTTACCGATAAGAATATGAAAATTGCCGTTATCGGTGAAATGGCAAAGGATCCGAGATATCAAGGCGCAGGCAGTTCGCTTGTTAATCCTACTAAATTGACCAACGCTTTTGACTGTCTTGAAAACCTCGGATATAATATCAGATATTCAAAAGGCTACGATAAAGTTTCAAATCCGAAGCAGGAAAACAATCTTATCGAAAATGCAGTTGAAACCGCTAAAGATGCCGACGTTGTTCTGCTTTTCATCGGCCTTACGGAGGAGTATGAGTCGGAAGGATTCGACAGAAAGAACATGAAAATTCCCGCCGTTCATTCCGCTCTTGTTGAAGATATTTACGCTGTAAATAAAAATATCGTCGTTATTCTTTCAGGCGGCTCCCCTGTTGAAATCCCGTGGTATCCGAGAGTTAAAGGAATTGTAAATACTTATCTTGCAGGTCAGGCAGGAGCCGAAGCGCTGACTGAGATTCTCACGGGTAAAGTCAATCCCAGCGGCAAACTCGCAGAAACGTATCCGAGAAAGCTCAGAGATAATCCTACTTATAAAAATTACGCAATTGCTTCCGAAAAAGACTGCCTGTATAAAGAGAGCATTTTCATCGGATACAGATATTATGATAAAACAAATAAAAAAGTCAGATTCCCCTTCGGATTCGGCTTGTCGTATACTGATTTTGAATATTCAAAAATCAAAGTAAACAAAAAATCTTTTTCAAAAGATGATGAAGTAAAGGTTACGTTTACCGTTAAAAATACCGGTTCTTTTGCCGGAGCAGAGACGGCTCAGCTTTACGTTGCAAAAGAAGAATCAGCAATTTTCAGAGCGCCGAAGGAATTAAAAGGCTTTGAAAAAATCTATCTTGAACCTAATGAAAAGAAAACAGTTACAATTACTTTAAATAACAGGGATTTCTCTTTCTATAATACTGCAGTTTCTGACTGGTGCGTTGAAAACGGCGAATATAAAATCCTTGTCGGCTCCTCTTCTGCCGATATCCAGCTTACGGCAAAAGTTACCGCAGAAAAATTTGATAATTCCGTAATGCCTGATTATTCCGGACTTGATTCTTATTTTTCTGATAAACTGTCAGATATTTCAGACGAAGAGTTTGAAAAGCTTTATGGCGCTACCCTGCCTTTGAGTGAAACAAAAGAAAAGAGCGATCTTAATACTACGCTGTTTGATAAATCAGATAAAGGCATCGCAAAAGTTGTTTGCAAAGCTGTTGACAAGATAACCGAAAACAGCAAAGACGTAAACGCCGGAATGATCGCAAACGCCATTGTTCAGACTCCGATACGCAATTTCATAACCATGAGCAACGGACTTTTTTCCGAAGAAATGGCTGAAGGTCTTATAAATATACTTGACGGCGACGATGCCCTTAAAGGAGCCGGCAAAATCGCAAAAGGCGTTCCGAATGCATTGCTCAATCTTAAAAAACTTTTAAAGTCAATATAAACAAACAAAAGGTTTTGAAAGTAAGCAGTAATTAATAAAGTGATAATATGACATATGTAATATCTGACCTGCACGCTTAGCCGATCAAAAGAATTAAAATCCTGCTGGATAAAGCGGGTTTCGGCAATGAACCCGTTCTCTTGCGACTCGACGATTATAAACAATTCAAATTATAACAGATACACACGAAGCTTAAATGCACCCCTGCCAGACAATGCGGAATAAAGTCTGACAGGTGTGCATTTTTCATTCCAAAAGGAATGATGAGTACGACACTATTTTTCAAGCTTTGGCAGAACACTTAAAAAGAGTAACGAGTACAAATCAACCCATATGTGTGTTCCGCTACCTTATTATAATAAAAAAACAATTAATTATTGTAAAATAATAATATAATAACATATTAAAATCAGGATAATTGTTGTATTTTTAACAAACTTTTTTACTTCTTCTCGCTTATTGTTGCATTTTCAATATTTATGTGATATAATAGAAAAGATAAAATTATTATAAGGTGTTTTATGAGTAATTTAAATTTTCCGTCAGTTAAAGAGCTTCTTTCAGCCCAATCAGAACGATTGGGCAATAAGACTTTTTTAAAATACATCAGGAACGGCGAAATCTGCGAGAAGTCATTTAACACGGTTTACAGCGATACTCTTTCGTTCTGCAGAATGATCAGGCATAAATTCGGCAAAAAGACTAACATTGCGCTTATTGGTCAGACGGGATATGAATATATAATCAGCCTTCTCGGCATTCTTACGAGCGGATGCTCTGTTGTCCCCTTTTCACCTGAAATCAACGTTGCCGAAATCAAAGAGCTCTTTGATGACGCGGACATTGAAGCTGTTGTTTTTGATTCAAATTTTGCAAAGAAAGCAGAAATATTAAAGGCTGCTTGTCCGTCAGTCAAACTTTTTCTGAATGTCAGCCGTTCAGATGATTTTAAGGATATAATGAGAATATATTCCGAATCTTCTAAATATTCATCCTTGTCTGATCAGGACGTTGATAAAGACGAATGCGCCGCAATTATTTATACTTCGGGCACTACGGGAATCAGAAAAGGCGTTATGCTTTCGACCAATTCGCTCGTCGGAAATATTATGTATAAAGACTTCTGCACTGATATTTTCCGTGAGAATGACGTTATAATGTCTGTTCTGCCGATGTATCATATTTACTGCTTTACAGGCGATATTATCAAGAATCTTAAAGACGGACTGCAGGTATGTTTAAACGGCAGTATGCGCGAGATTACAAAAAACCTTAAAATTTTTAAGCCCCGCATCATGAGAGTCGTGCCTATGATTGCCGAAACTCTGCTTCGCAGAATGAAATTATACAGAGCTAAGCATCCGGACTTTTCTTATGAAGAAGCGGCTCATCACGTTTTCGGCGAAAATATAAAGTATTTGATTTCAGGAGGAGCATATCTTAATTCCGCCCTTGTTGATGAATATGCAAAGTACGGTATTTTACTTCGCCAGGGATACGGTATGACGGAAGCTGGATGCAGAATTTCAGTTCCCGACGAAGGCGTTGATCCCTCATCAGTCGGCAGAATCATTGATATTTGCGAAGTCAGGACTCAGGACGATGAAATCCAGGTCAAAACTCCTACGAGAATGATCGGATATTACAATATGCCTGAAGAAACCGAGAAGATTTTTACTCCCGACGGATGGCTTAAAACCGGAGATCTGGGATACGTTACTGAAGATCGGCAGCTATTTATTACCGGCAGAGTTAAAAATCTTATAATTCTTTCAAGCGGAGAAAATGTCTCGCCCGAAGCGATTGAGAAAAAATTTGCCGGATGCGAAATCATTAAAGAAGTAATGGTTTATGCTGAAAATAATATGATTGCCGCAGAGTTTTATCCTGACTATGAATATGCTCAAAATCACGGAATTCAAGATATAAACAGCAGAATCGGGGAAATCACCGACGCATTGAACTCTAAAGCTAAATCATCGCATTTCATTTCAAAAATTATAATCAGACAAATTCCTTTTGAAAAAACAGGAAGCGGTAAAATTAAAAGGAAGGAAAATACAATCTGATAATAGAAGGAGATTTATTATGAAAAAGATTGATTCACAGGTTTATGATCTTATCCCACCGCAGGAAATGATTCAGTTTATGCTGAAATATAGTTTTTTTCATAAGCAGGTCACTCAGATTCCCGAATCCATAATTGTTGACAAAAAGATTGATTTTGATATTATGACGAAAGCTCTTAATATCGTGATCGAACGAAATGACTGTATGCGACTTCGTTTTTTTAAAAAAAGCGGAAAAATCAAGCAGTATTTTCTTGATAAATTTGAAGTTAATAACATTCCTGTTCTTCATTTTTCTTCAGTTGATGAACAAATGAAGGTGCTTACTGCCGACGCTCAGACTCCTATAAAAGTTTTTAAAGACGAAACGTTCAGAATTAAATTTTTCACGACTTCCGACAACAGATACGGCATTTATCTTTGCGTTCATCATCTTGTTATGGATAATGCGGCCTGCCTTGTATTTTTTAACGATTTACTGGCAATTTATGATCATCTTAAAGACGGCAAACCGATGCCAAAGCCTCTCGGTAAATATGAAGACAGGATCATAAAAGAGCTTGAGTATATCAGCGATAAATCAAACCTTGAAAAAGAAGAAAAAGCTTATACAGAATATATAACCAAAAACGGAGATCCGATGTATCTCGGCGTTGAAGGTCCGAAATTCCTTGAAGCGGAAAGAAAGAAAAAGAAGGATCCAACGATTATGGCTCCTTCGCTTTTTGATCCGATTCACGATAAGGCTGAGTTTACCAAAAAAGCTCTGCCTGAAGAAGAAGGAAAAAAAGTTATTGAATTTATGGATAAATACGGCGTCAGCGGCGAATGTCTGATTCAGCTTGCGATGAGACTGTATCTTTCAAAAATAAACGGCGGATATCTTGATACATATTTTATCACACTTTGCCCGAGAAGAAGGACGTTATCCGAAAAACGTTCAGGCGGAACGGTTACAGCTCCCCTGCCGTGGCGTCTTACTCTTAAAGAAGATACTACTTTTATGCAGGCTCTTGAGCAGATGGCGGAAATTCAGGTTTGGGCGTTCAGACATATGAATTATCCTTACCTTGAATACCGTGAGCTTCAGAGAAAGTTATTCAATTATCCTGCGGCGGCGGGATCTTCGACTATGATGTTTTCATGGTTCCCGCTTGAAGAGAACACGATGAACAACTGGAACTATGAGTTTGTCGGTTACGGAATCGGAAGATACGTTATGGTGCTTTATACCTTCGCAATGAAGGATGTTAAACATAATACGATCAAAATCACATATCAGCACAGAACTAAGTTTGTAAGCGTTGAGGATATTGATAAGTTCCATGCCGGAACAGAGAAAGTTCTGAAAATTTGTGTTGAAAACCCGGATCTGACTGTAAAACAGATCCTTGAAAAGATATGAGGAGGATATAAAATGCTTGAAAAAGTTAAGGAAATACTCGGTGAATTTATAGATATAGATCCCGATACAATAACACCGGAAAGTAATCTCAGGACTGATATCGGTCTTAATTCGCTTGACTGTGTAAGCCTTGCGGAAGAGCTTGAGAACGAATACAATATTGAAATTCCGAATTCAGAGCTTTCAAAATTCAAAACAATCGGCGACGTAATCAGTTACATTAAATCAAACTGAACATTATATATAAAGAAACCGACGGTCTGCTGACCGCCGGTTTTTGTTTGTATAACCAGAATTAATAAAGTTCCTCAAGTACGTCGATAAAGCTGTTCATCATAGTTGAGCCGGCTCTCTGACCTGTTGTGAGAAGCATATCGTTAAGGAATCCGTCGGGATTCTCTTTATAGAAGAAGAGAGTGCCGAGCAGAGATTTCGGAGTGCAGATGTCAGGATACATATATCCGAGAGCGTCGTTTGTAATTCCGTAAAGAAGAACGTTTTTATCTTCGTCGCCTGTGTATTCGCGAACAAGATTTTCAAGTGTGTCATATCCCCATGTTTCGCCTGTCCATGAAGTTTTGCCGTTCCAAAGTGCAGTTCCGTCATAATTAGGATCAGTACCGTAAACAAGCGAAGGTGATAATTCGCCGGGGGCTGTGAATATTGCAACGTCGTTTCCGATTTCAATGTAGTTTACTTCAACAACTGCGCCATAACCGGACTCTGAGTCCTTCATTTTAACAACGTTTTCACCGAGCAGACCGGAAATGCTTCCTAAGCCGAGCAGACCGTTGTCAAGAGGAAGAAGGTGCTGAGAATTTTTAACATTGAGTACGGGAGCAACTTCAACAGCGCTGTCAACACCGTCAAGAATAACGTGAGCGAGTTTATAACCTTCTTTAAGGTCGTTTTCAAGGTATGATTCAAGCGGATCATAATATTTATCCGCATATTTCTGACCGTATCTTTCAGCCCACTGATCTTTTGTAAGAGCGTATTTATTCATCCACGCTTCTGCGTCTTTCTGAAGCTGGCTGTTTTCGTCACATTCAACGCCGGGAGAGCTGATTGAAGCCTGAGCACTCTGAGTAAATACGATGTTGTATCCTTCATCTTTGAGAGCCATTGCCATATGATAAGGATAGTCAGCGCACATCATGTGAGTCGAATCTGCATCTGTATATCCTGTCGGATGAGCCGCGATATTGCTGAGGATCGTTTTCTGACCGTTGTTTCCTTCAAAAAGGAAGCAGGAGAAAGTATTTTTGTTTTTTACTCCGCTGTTGTTCTTGTCGTGAGTATAGTCAACTTTTTCTGTTTCAAAGAAGCTGAGTTTACCGTCGGACATATTTTTGTATGCAGCTTTTGCGCAGTTGAAAGCGCTTTCATTCAGGGATTCCTGCATCTCTTTGCCCAAAATTCTTCTGTTATCAAATACTTTAAAGAATACATTGGCAAGTTTAAGAAGAATCATATGTATAGCCATACCCTGGGTATCAAGTGCGCCGTGACAATGAGTAGCGCTGATGTTGAAGGTAAGAATATCATCTTTAACTACGCCGTAAGAAGAAAGAGCTTTGAGAGCTTCTTCGCGCATTGTTTTAACTGAACCTGCTGTGATGCCGACGCCGTCAACGCTGACAAAGATTATCATATCGTCAATGCCGTTGTTGTTGGAGTCACTGCCGTTTGAAAGGATAATCATATTCATAAACTGGTCGGTATAGATTTTGTTGACCCAACCCTGATATCCGCCTGTAACTCTTGATGGGCGAGTAAGACAGTAGCCGTTAGGATCAGGCTGATTATCGGCGTTGATTCGCCACTGCTCGGGAATGACGCTGTCTTTTGCAAAGCCGCCGGACCATCCGTCGCCTCTGACCTGACCGTCGGTGCCGTTAAAATAAATGTCGTTCTGTTCAATGAACTCATCGAATTCAACAACGTCTTTCATAGCGGAAAGATGTTCAACCGTACCGAAAATTACATCATGAAGGATTCCGAAAAATCCGTCAACAACGTGAGCGAAAAGACTGTACGGCTCGCCTGCATTCTCGCCGTCAGCAGCGTAGCTGACAGTTGAAAGTGAAAATACCATAGCAAGCGCAAGAATAATTGCCGTTAATTTTCTGAATTTGTTTTTCATAAAAAGACCTCCTGTCCTTTATACTATACCACTTAAAAAGAATATTTGCAACATGGGCTTTTAAAATTTTAAATTATAAAGGAGTTTAAGAAACCGTAATTTTTCTGATCATGGATTTTGCAAGGCAGTTGCCGTCTTCTTCTCCTCCGCAGCAGTATGCTAGAAGGAAAGAATTTCGGTCAATAAAATAAACGGAAGGATAGCAGAATCCATAAACGGGATCGTTTTCAATAACAGCATAATCTGAAAAATCAATGCCGTTTTCACTAACAGCCATTACGAGAGGATTTCTGCCTGCATGGATCCATCTTTTTTCATTGTAAAGCCTGCCGTTATAGTTAGGTATCGGGTTCCAGAAAGCAAAATATATCCCTGAATAAGGATTTCTTTTTATCAGCATCGGAGATTCAGGAGAAGTGAATCGAGACGCGTTCGGCTCTGACCAGCCTGAATCAGCAGAGTAAAACGATTCATACTGAAACGCTCTGTCCGTTCTGAAATATGCGTAAAATCTTTTATCCGGCAATTCTATAATGCCCGGCTCCTGAAAACCTGTTTCGGAATATCCGGGATTCTGCATTGAAAAAACAGGCGAAAAACTCCTCCGGTTCTTTGCATTTGCGTCACATTTAATTATAAAACTTTCAGCAAAATAAATATTTTCATCATTATCGGCTTTTTTAATAATTCTGTGCCTTGCCGCAGGAACATAAAGATTACCGGTACTGTCTTTGAGAACACGGGCGTTATTGACAACATAATAATATTCGGGATTTCTTTCAATCACAATTTCAGGCGAAGCGAAAATAAGCTTTTTTTCGTCAATACATCTTCTCATTACGTATTCAGACTGAGCGCCGTATTTGCAAAGATAAAAGATGCACAGAGTCTCATCATCAAGTCTTATAAAAGAAACGCTCATTATATTCTGAATTTCGTGTTCTTCGGCAGAAATCAAAAAACCGGGAAGATGCTTAAAGCTTTGTCCGTTATTCGAAGAAATCATTGCGGCGATACTGCATGGAGCGTCATCGTCTTCGCTGCTGCCGGTATAATGAGAATAAGCATATAGAATCCTGCCGTCAGAAAGACGGATAAAATCACCCTCGCTGTTTCTGGGATTATTGTTTTTTCTGCCCAGTACGGCGATAATTTCGGTTTTGATTTTCGGAGTGTTCATATCATTCTCCTGCTTTAAAAATAACGCCTTCGATATTAAAAATACCGAAGGCTGAAATTCAATTAATCAATTATTTTGTGAAGTTGAAAGCGCCCTTCTGAGGATAAACAGCGCTGTCGCCGAGATTATCTTCGATTCTGAGGAGCTGATTGTATTTAGCAACTCTTTCACTTCTTGAAGGAGCACCTGTCTTGATCTGGCAAGCGTTGAGAGCTACTGCGAGATCAGCGATAGTGGTGTCTTCTGTTTCACCTGATCTGTGAGAAACGATTGCGGTATAACCTGCTTTATGAGCCATCTTGATAGCCTCAAGAGTTTCTGAAACTGAACCGATCTGGTTGAGCTTGATGAGGATCGAATTGCCGCAGCCGAGGTCGATACCCTTCTTAAGACGCTCAGTATTTGTTACGAAAAGATCGTCGCCAACGAGCTGAACTTTGCCGCCGAGTCTGTCTGTCATCTTCTTCCAGCCGTCCCAGTCCTCTTCGTCAAGACCGTCTTCGATAGAATAGATCGGATATTTGTCTATAAGAGACTCCCAATGGTCGATAAGCTCGTCAGATGTAAAGTCTTTGCCTGATTTCGGCTGATGATAGAATCCCTTGCCTTTTTCGCTCTTCCACTCAGAAGATGCAGCGTCCATAGCAAGAACAAAGTCTGTGCCGGGCTCATAACCTGCGTTCTTAACGGCTGTAAGGATATGATCGATTGTATCTTCGTCAGATTTAAGGTCGGGAGCAAAGCCGCCTTCGTCGCCAACTGCAGTTGTGTTGCCTTCAGCTTTGAGGAGCTTCTGAAGCTCGTGGAAAACTTCTGTGCACCAGCGTAAACCTTCAGCAAATGAAGATGCGCCCATGGGCATGATCATGAATTCCTGAGTATCAACGGAGTTAGTAGCATGAGCGCCGCCGTTGAGAATGTTCATCATAGGAACGGGAAGTCTGTTGGCATTTACACCGCCGAAGAATCTGTAAAGCGGAATGCCGAGAGCCTTTGCAGCAGCGTTAGCGGATGCGATAGAAACTGCAAGAATAGCATTTGCGCCGAGCTTTGATTTATCTTTTGTTCCGTCAGCGTCGATCATAGCCTTATCAACAGCGTATGTGTCTGATGCGTCAAGACCTTTAACTGCTTCAGCAATAATTGTGTTAACGTTTGCAACAGCCTTCTGAACGCCTTTGCCGCCGAACTTTGATTTGTCGCCGTCTCTGAGCTCAAGAGCTTCAAATTCGCCTGTTGATGCGCCGCTGGGAGCTGCGCCTCTGCCGATAGTACCGTCAGCGAGGATAACCTCAGCTTCAACTGTGGGGTTACCGCGAGAGTCAATAATCTCTCTGCCGATAACTTCTTTGATTTCTAATTTAGCCATCGTAATCTACTCCTTTTGTAGTTAAATTTTACTATAAAATTATATCACATAACTTGTTTTTGTCAATACAACTTGTTAATAAATTATCATATAATAGTGTAAAATAAAAAAATAAAAGCGGTATGACCTGAGCCATACCGTTTTTTATTAGCCAATCATAGCTGCGATGCCGGAAATGAAATCTTTAAGAGTTTCAAGAGTTGTTTTGAAAGTTTCGATATCGAAATTATCAATAACAAGTTTAACTGATGTGAGAACTTCTTCCCAATTGATAGCTCCGAAATAAGCAATGATGGAATTTGCCAATTCCTGTAATGTTGTTAAAAGTGACATATTTTACTCCCCTTTTATAATATTATTAATGTTATTATATCATTAATTTTTATAAAATCAATAGTTTTTTAAAAATTATTGAAAAAGGTTTACTTATATGTTATATTAAGTCAGGTGATTTTATGAAAAAAAGTGATTTATTATGTATCAATCTTGATCTTAACAGGTTTGATGATTATTCTGTTGAAAAGAAAATCGAGATCATAAAAGCTTCCGGTTTCAACGGCTTGTTTTATGATAAGGAAAAACAGTCTGATAAAAGCATTTCAGAGAAAATTGCCGGACTTTGTTCCAAAAACGATCTTATTTTTCAGTCGATTCACGCTCCTTTTTACGGAATGGACGATATTTGGCATGACGATTCGGGCGAAATATCTGCGATAATGGAAAAAGACCTGATCGATTCCATTGACGAATGCAAATCTAACGGCGTAACGATAGTCATTATGCACGCAATTATCGGAATGGATAACTGCACTCCGACAGATCTGGGTATCAGACGGCTTGAAAGAATTATTGATCACGCTGTTAAAAATGATGTAACTATCGCATTTGAAAATACCGAAGGCGAAGTTTATCTTAAAAGAATATTTGATAATTTCGGCGAAATCGAAAACGTCGGTTTCTGTTTCGATTCCGGTCATGAAATGTGCTACAACTATTCCCGTGATTTGCTTAAAGAATACGGAAAGTATCTTGTCAGCACTCATCTTAACGATAATCTCGGAATGACGGATATCGGCAATATGACTTTTCTTGACGACAGTCATCTTCTGCCTTTTGACGGAATCCGCGACTGGGAAAAGACGGCGCGCAGTCTTCATAAATGCAATTACGACGGAATTCTCACTTTTGAGGTTATCCCTCAGAGCAAACCGGGACGTACTGCCAACGATATTTATAAAGATATGACTTTTGAAGAATATACATATCTGGCATTTGACCGAGCCGACAGATTCAGGCAATTATTTAATAACACAAAATAAATTTAATATTTCAATCTTTAACGGGCAATAATTAAGTTGTCCGTTATTTTTTTGTACATAAAATCTGAGGTGATAATGTGCAATACAATAAGGTTGAAATATGCGGAATAAATACGAACAACATTAAAGTTCTCAGCGAAAAGGAAAAAACGGAGCTTTTAGTTAAAGCGCATAACGGCGACAAAGCGGCAAGAGAAAAACTGATAAACAGCAATCTGCGCCTTGTTCTGAGCGTTATTCAGAGATTTACAAACCGAGGCGAAAATCCCGACGATCTTTTTCAGGTTGGCTGTATCGGACTGATAAAAGCTATTGATAACTTTGATCTTTCACACGAAGTGAGATTTTCAACTTACGCTGTGCCTATGATCATAGGCGAACTCAGAAGATACCTGAGGGACAACAATTCCGTTCGTGTCAGCAGGTCGTTAAGGGATACGGCATATAAAGCAATTCAGGTTAAAGAAAAGCTTTCAAACGAGCTGATGCGTGAGCCGACGGCTGAGGAAATCGCCGAGAATCTCGGAATATCAAAGCAGCAGGTTGTGCTCGCTCTTGAGGCGATAGTCGAGCCTGTGTCATTATACGAGCCTGTTTATAATGAAGGCGGCGACGCAATTTACGTTTTAGATCAGATCGGCGATAACTCGTCGGCTGAGAGCTGGATTGACGAAATACTGATAAAACAGGCAATAGAGGAGCTCAGCGACAGAGAAAAAAATATACTGAAAATGAGATTCATCATAGGAAAGACACAGACGGAAGTCGCAAAAGAAATCGGTATTTCACAAGCGCAGGTTTCACGACTTGAAAAAGGCGCGCTCAAAAAAATCAAGAGCTAAGGCAGATAACTAAACAGCTCTGAAAAAATCAGAGCCTTAAGACTGTCGATAAAGTCGCAAGAACATTTGCAATGGAAGAAGAATTTTACAAAACAAGATAATAAATGTTAAAACATATAGAAAACAGGAACACTTAAATATGATTTAATTATAATTATATTGCAAATTAGCCGCCTTTTCTCCCTCTCGCAGTATCTTTATACAGCGACGGTCGAAAATGCGGCTTCTTGCATACTTTCTCGAAGTCTTCCAGTTTGTCGAAAAATACTTTTTCGACAAACTGACAGCTCTGAAAAAATCAGAGCTGTTTATGTTAAATATCAAGAAGAATTTCGAATGCGTCATCTATGATTTTTTCATAATCCGGGTCGTTTGTTTCATCTATCGGCTCACTCAAAGACTCGGCAAGATATTGCGATGAATTTAATGAAAATTTTACTGAATTTATTTCAGGTTTGAGATAAATCAAATTTTTACCTCCTCATATAAACATAATTGATCTTATTGCAGCTGTAAATTTAAGAATTGCATTAAGAATCATTGAAATAATATCTGCAATTATTTCGTTTTTATCAGGATTATCATTTGTTATCATATCATCCTGTCCGATTGCCTGAACAGAATTATAGCTGACGTTATCCGTCATTATTATTTCATCAACCGAATCTGATGATGAATTACTGATATCAAAACGTTTAATTTTACCATAATGATATTCACCGCTGCCGTCAATAATATAAGGTCTTGACCATATAGTATCACATGGGATTTTTGCTTTGATTTCAAGGATGCCTGTCAATGAATTGGCGGATTTTACAGCATTAAATTTGTAAATTTCATCCGATTCGGCAAAAGCATTCAAATAATCTTCCGTACTGTATTCGGGATTGCCTGTCATAATTATTCCGTGTCCGCGCAAATCTTCTGTTGTGCTTACACTGTGTTCCGCAATCACAGTAATAGAATCATCAGCATCTTTTTTAACATCTATCATTCTGCCGGCGAATAAAGCTTTTTGTCTTTCGGTCTGATAAACAGAGGGATTTGTATAAACCGGTGTAAACTGCTCTTCTCTGACATTATAGAAAGTATATGTTCTGTAAGTGCTTACAATTTCGCCGTTACAATCAATCCAGTAAGTAAAGAAATCGCCGCTGCTGTTTTTTTTCGGAGCTGTGATTGTTGCAAGACAATACGGCGCAGAATTATCGGCTTTTTTGTAGGTAACCGTACAATCATTCGGAACTGTAACCGTGTACTTACTTAAGCCGTAACCGCATTCACATATTCCGAAAGAATCGAATATATGCGGCTCTGATGCGAACTGAGCAGTATATTCAGTATCAGCCGCCGCTTTGCCGATTGACGGCGACCATCCGCTGAATGTGTAATGATTGTCTGAGTCAGCATGTTTTACAGGAAATGCACCTGTGTAGGCAGGCATCGCTCCGTGTTCAACCGAAGATACCTGCAAAACCTCATCACCGTTTATAAAAGTGATCGTATATTCTTTTAATTTAAGTGAACTAATGGCTCTATTAATATTTTCTGCCATTTTGTCAACATCCGATTGTCTGCCAACGTATAAATTTCTTATAACAGAATCAATAGCAGTTTCAAGTAATGAAACACTTTCGTCGGTATAAACCGTAAGGTCTTCCGGAATATCATCGAGCGCCTTATCAACTTCAGTATAATCTGCCTTTTCTTCGCTTTCGTATCCGCACGTTGAACAAATACCGTTGTAATCAAAGGAATGGTTCTGCTTTTCACCTTTATAATTACAATCTGAGCATTCCTGCCAATGCTGTGAAGCGTCATAATTGTATATAAAATTATGCAGTTCTTCCCTGTGTAAAAGATTCCCGTTTTCATCAAGATAAAACGATGTATTGTCCTCACTGAGCGTAATCGTAAAAGGATTGCTGCCGCTTGACCTGTTGGTGTGAATACGGTTGAGCATATCAAGCTGAAGACCGTCAATCGATGTGAGAGTTGACGGCAGAACTACTCCCGAACAGTTAGCCAGAAGATTGTCAACAGTTGCTGAGCCGTCAGCCCACATAGCGTCGCCGTCCCAGACTTTTACGCCTTCGGGAATATTCATTACCTTGCTGTATCTTGCGGGAATAGCTGAAACGTGAGTCAAATCTTTTGAATAAACGATTCCGTCAACGCTCGAATAATTCGGATTAGTCGGTTTAACTTCGTAATCTGTAATTCCGGTATAGCAGTAAATCGCTATTGAAAGATTTGAGCCTGCATTGAGATTGCCGGTATCGTCATAAACTATATATCTATCATCATAAAGCGGAACGTACTTGATTATATACGTGTCCGGCAGAACTACGGTATGGATATTATAGTTTCTTGAAAAGCTCAGTTCGCCGAAAAATTCAACGCCGTCGGGAATTTCAAATACTCCGTTTTCAAAAGGCTTGTTTCTCGGAACAGCGAGCATCTCTTTGCCGTCAGCGGAATAAAGAATACCGTCAACAGTTTTATAATTTGTATTTCCTTCGGCTACGATAAATTCGGTAAAATCATTTGTGGCAAAGTCATAAAAAGTATGAGCGTATCCTATCTTTTTGACTCCGGCGGGAACGGTAAACGTAGATCCGGCGTATCTTACGGCATGATTCATAAATCCGGCGCTGATAAGACCGAGATTATCGGGAACAATAATCTGCTGAGCTTTGCAGTTCTGGAAGCACCAGCCGTTTGTTTTGATCTGATCAAGGTCCCAGCGGCTCATATCTATTACGACCTGAGTCGAAGCGCTAAGAGCGTTTGCAACGTTGTTGAAAGCATAGGACATATCTTCAAGCGAAGAAGTGTTCCAGTCAGACAGCCCCGTAATCGTCGAAAGATGATTGCATCCGCTGAAAATTCCCCTGATAGATGTAACTGACGATGTATCAAACGAAGATAAATCAAGCGTTTTTATTCCTGTGCAGTTATAGAACATAAAGCTTAAATCGGTTGCTTTTTCTGTGTTCAGGTTATCAAGTCCTGTAATTGAAGTGAGCGAAGTGCAGTTATAAACAAAACCTCTGAAAGCTTCGGAATTAGAGGTATCGTAATTTGAAACGTCAATTGTTTTCAATGAGCTGCAGCCGTAAAACATATAGCTGAAATCAGTAATGTTTGAAGTATTGAAATTTTCAACTCCGTTAATGGCTGTAAGAGCCGAACAATAACAGAAAAGACTGCGGAAAGTAGTGGTGTTACCGGTTGTGAAAGCGGAAAGATCAAGAGTTTTCAGCGAACTGCAGTAGTAAAAAACAAAGTTCATTTCGGTAACGTTTGAAGTATTCCAGGTATCAAGCCCGGTTATACTCGTCAGAGTGGAACAATAATAAAACATACTGCGTATAGTTGCGGCGTTTTCAGTTACAAAGCCGGTTACGTCAAGCGATTTAATATTGCCGCATTTATAAAACATATAGCTGAAATCGGTTATTTCAGATGTATCGACGCCTGTTAAATCAACCGAATTAAGAGACGTACATTCTCTGAAAAGCGCTTTCATGGAATTATTAAGGAAAGTGACGCCATCGCATATTTTTACATATTTAATACTTACGTTTTTAATAAATACAGTCATACTGTCAAGCACGGTTGTATAGCTTTGACCGTCAATTTCATATTCTGCCGCAACAGTGACGGAATCGGAAGAGCCATTATATTTGCCTAAAATAACAGAATTATTTTCTTCGTCAATAGTAAAAGCAAAATCTTCCGGCGCAGTGAATTCATCTGCCGCAATTGCAGATATAGGAATAAGGGTGATAATAAGTATTGCAGTCATAATAATAGAAATAACACGTTTCATTATATTCCTCTGCCTTTCAGTATTTTAATTGATTAAATTATAATTCATATTAACAAAAAAATCAATAATCATTACTGTGATTCAGTAAATAATTATTGATTTGATTGAGTTTAATTCTGATTCTCTCTTGCTACGGCAAGCATCAGCTTT
Organism: Oscillospiraceae bacterium; assembly: GCA_902789095.1. Lineage (GTDB taxonomy): Bacteria > Bacillota > Clostridia > Oscillospirales > Acutalibacteraceae > CAG-488. The sequence continues at coordinate 52,305 of CADAMY010000001.1, forward strand.
ATTCTGTTTTCCTGATTTACTTTTGTTGCGCCCGGGTCGTAGTCAATAGAAACTATATTTGCGTTCGGAGCTGCTTCCTTGACTTTTCTTACCATTCCTTTGCCTGAAATATGATTCGGCAGACAGCCGAAAGGCTGAGTGCAGATAATATTTTCATATCCGTGATGAGCAAGCTCGAGCATTTCTGCGGTAAGGAACCAGCCCTCGCCCATTTTGCATCCGAATCCGATTACCGGCTCGCATAAGTCTCTTACATCGTCGTGATACATAGGAGCCGTAAAATCACTGTTCTGTTCAACTGCTTCTATAAGTATTTTTTCAATGGTTTTGATATATGACTTAACAAGGTCGTATGCTTTAAGCTCTATATATGAGCCGCCGTAAAGCTTGTAATCCTGTCTTGTGTCTTCAATACAGTAAAGCAGGAAACCCATAAGTCCGGGGACCATAACTTCACAGCCCTGGGAAACAAGAAATTCTTCAAGATCGTTATTTGCAAGCGGAGAATATTTTACGAATATCTCCCCTACCACGCCTACTTTAACTGCGTCGAATCTTTTGATCGGTATATTTGCAAACGAAAGAACTATTTCTTTCATCTTCTTTTTCATAGCGCCGTTAGTAAGGCTTCTGTTCTTTTCAAAATCGTCGCAGAGTTCATTTACCCATTTGTCAAGCAGGGCTCTGCTGTCGCCTTTATTTATCTCATATGTTCTTACCTGCTCATCAAGAAGCATTAAAAGATCACCGTATGAAACAGCGCCGAGAGCTTTAGGAATCATATCAAGAGTCAGCTTGAATCCGCTGTTTTTTTCAAGCCCGGCAACGTTTAAAGAAATGATCGGAATATGACCGTAACCTGCTTTTATAAAAGCTTTTCTCATAAGATTAAGATAATTTGATGCACGGCAGCCGCCGCCTGTCTGAGTGATAAGGACGGCTACTTTATTAAGATCATACTTGCCGCTGTCAAGAGCGTTGATGAACTGACCTATAACGAGAAGTGCGGGATAGCAGGTGTCGTTATGAACGTATTTCAGTCCTGCGTCAACAACAGCTCTGCCGGAATTCGTAAGATGCTCAAGTTTATAACCCGCCTGTCCGAAAATTTTGCACAGGAATTTAAAGTGAACGGGAAGCATGTCCGGTACAAGAATCGTATGAGTTTTTTTCATTTCGGGAGTAAATTCCACTCTGTGAATTATATGTTTTTCATCCATTTTATTTATCCTCCTTTACGCTTTTCTGCATATCCAGAGCCGAGAAAAGACTGCGAAGTCTGATTTTAACTGCGCCGAGATTTGATACTTCATCAATTTTAATCTGAGTGTAAATTTTACCGTGGCTCTCAAGAATTGAACGAACTTCGTCAGTTGTAATAGCGTCAACACCGCAGCCGAAAGATACCATCTGAACAAGATTCATTTCAGGGTGATCAACTACATAAGAAGCGGCTGAGTAAAGTCTTGCGTGGTAAGTCCATTGATTAAGTACGTTTACCTTGATTTTATCTGCAAGGTGACATATTGAATCTTCAGAAATTACAACTGCTCCGCAATCGCAAATAAGCTGATCGATACCGTGATTGATTTCAGGGTCAAGGTGGTAAGGTCTGCCGCACAGAACAATTATAGGGATATCGTCCTTATGAGCTGTGTCAATATAGTCCGCCGCTTTTTTGCGAATAGAATCAAGATATGAATTATATCCTTTATACGCTTTATCGACTGCGATTAAAAATTCATTTTTCTGAATATCCGGGAAATATTTGAGCATCGTCTGGTAAAACTTCTTTTCAAAAGCCTTTCTGTCTCCGTTTTTTGCATCGTTAACTATATTGATAAGGTCACTTTTCTTCATTCAGGATTCCTTCTTTCGTTAAAATATCTCCGATCTTTTTCTTAGCCGCATTTTTTTCTTCCTCCGACAGTGCGGCTTCAGCCTGCATCATTGCAAGCACCTGTCGGATCACCTCATCTAACTGATATTCCATATCAAAGTTTCATTCCTCCTGTATTATACCACTTTTTCATCCGTTTGTCATCTGCTTTCTGAAAATTAGACGTAGTAAGTTGGGTTTGGTTATAAACTTTTTTCTCCGTCTGTTTTTCTGTTTTCTGATAGTTAGACGAAGCAAGTTCGGTTTGGTTATAAAAAATTTTCAGCAGATTTTAAATATCAACTCACCTGACACCCTTTACGTAAATCACAGAGTGACAAAGATTTGACCCCATATCCTTAGAATGGATATGGGGTCATTAAACAAGCTTGCACTGATATTATCGATCAAAAAGCGTTTTACAGAGAATTATAGTTTGTTCCTATATATACTTCAAAAACACAGTCAGAACCAAATGTATCACCGTTTCTGATCACTACATAATAAGCGTTTGTTATAGGCTCAAAATTATTTTTCCGTATATATTCTTTTAGGGCTGCTTCTGTTCTGGAAATATCCGATATACTGCCCTCATGCCTTGTCATCACAGCATTTATCAAGCGGAAGATAAGCTTTGAACCGTAGTTCTCCGAAGGCTTTATCTCGCCCTTTACAGGTATATATATCTCAGCGGACTGTGTTTCATCGGAGATGTTGTTTTCCTTGAATGTAAATATAAATTTACCCGCTGCTGCAAGCCCCAGCGCCGAAAGATTATCATGGATATGCTCTATCACTTTCAGTATATCCGCCTTTTTTATGTTTGCGGAATAGGTTATAAGATTTTCAGCATATATATTTAAATGTGGTATATATTGCAATTGTTTCACCCCACCTGTATCTAATTGAAATTTAGCTATTATAAAGCTGCTAATATTTCTTCTTGTAGATATTATATCATTAAATATATGATGCTGTCTACGATAATCGAGTGAACGGTATAAAAATTTAAGTGAACGGTATCTATATCTCTTCCGATCTCAGCACCAGATTGAGATCCAGTGTAAACTGCTTATCGTCCGCCGACAGATCAGCCTCACCGTCATATTTTTGGACAACGCGAAGGATATTCGATACACCGAAACCGTGGTGATCCTTATCGCTTTTTGAAGTTGCTATTGTCTTGTTGCTTTTTATTTCCACTGTCTCAAAGATAGGATTGGTAATAGTAAAGAAGAAATAGCCTTGCTTGAAATCCGCATTAACTTTTATCTCCTTCGGCTTCTCTGAGGTATCCTTGCCGCAGGCTTCGATGGCATTGTCTATGGCGTTTGCCATTATTATACACAGGTCAACATTGCTTATTCCTGCGGTGGGCACCATGCCTGAAAAAACTATCTTTGTGTTTACCGTTGCTGCTCTGTCGTTTTTATCATTCATAAGAGCATCAATAATTATATTGCCTGTATTGTACTGCTTTTTCTCAACAGATGAAAGCGCTTCTATATCGTCTATATATTCCATCGCCTTATTTTTTTCTTCTGCATCAATCAGACTTCTGAGACAGATCAAATGATTTTTAAAATCATGACGGAAGCTTCTGAATTCACCGTAAATGGTATTTATCTTTTCATAGTACTTTATCTCGTTTTCCACCTGTTTTGAAAGCATATCGATCGTTGTCCTTTTCTCGGCTTCGGATATACTTATCTTTATTATTGAAACTGCAAATACTATCAGTCCCGCCATGGAAGGCAGTATATATCTTTTGTAATACAGCTCATGGTCGGGTTGGTTTTCTCCCATGACGAATATCGCCGCTATAAATAAAAGCAATATTACATCTATATAAAGCTTTTTAGGCAAAGATCTGACGATCTGCCGAAGCATGATCTCGATTTTTTTTCTTTTTATGTAAATGAGTATCGATGCCAGAACAATTACCTCTGCAGAAAATGCAGCAAGATTACAAAGCTCATAATTTTTGATAAATGCCATACTAAGATTCAAACATATCTGCGGCGGCCATAGCGACAGCAGGAAAATATACAGTACTCTCTTGCTGAATTCCTCAAATAACACACTGTATGCCCCTAAACGTCCGAAAAAATAAATGCCTTGTAACAGCTGGCTCAATTCCTTAGGACAGAAATCAGGTTTGTTCATGATTATAGGTGCAGGAAGCAGAGTGAGTATCAGCAGAAAATAACCTACATTTCTGATACGTGATGATTTGAAATCACATACCGTTCTTGCAAGCTTTACAAAAATAAGCTGTTCCAGGATATTTACAAGCAGCACCAGATAAGAAATTATCGTCATTTTCAGCACTCCTTCCGGAAATTATATCTCTTGATATAGCCGGTAAAAGCTTTTTTAAACGGAGTGAGCTTTAATCTGCTTATAAGTGCTCTTTCTTTATTATCAAAAAGGATATCAGTAGATGTATGAGAAACGATATGTCTGAATCCTGCCAGATATGTCCTGTGACAGCGGAAGAATTTATCCTCGGGAAGCATATTTTCAATTTCCGATAATGTCTTCTTGTAAAGGACAGTACCCTCATTCGTCCTGATATTGCAGTACTTATCAGCTGCTTCTATATAAATGATATCATTGATATTCAGCTTTTTATTCTCCTCATCGGTCTTTATGAGAAGGAAATTTGATTCGTCATTATCTGCAAGATATGAATCAAGCGCAGATGCCAGCTTATCGTCATCTATCGGCTTTACTAAGAACCTGTATGCATTGACTTCAAAGGTATCAAAAACAATATCGGGAAAGCTGGTCAGGAATATTATAGCTGTTTCGGTATTTTTCTTTCTGATCTGCCTTGCGGTCTCAAGACCGTCAATCTCCGCCATCTGATAATCCATAAAAATAATGTCATACTCATTCTGACTGCCGATAAGATCTAATCCGTTGGTAAAATCATTGTAGATCATTATAAGATTTCTTTTCTGTGCATAACTTTCAAGATGTTTTTTCAGTTCGGTGTGTATGACCATCTGGTCGTCACAAATCGCGATTTTCATGTGGTTCTCCTCTCCTTAACTACAAATATATTTTTCGATTTTAAACGACATCAGGAATTGCATTTTGAGAACTGGCAAAAGCTCTGTATATACTTTTACGCAGTTCGCAAATAAGCAATTTCAATGTCGTTTACTATACGATTCTACACAAAGTACAGATCAATGCATTTTACTCCGTATTTTATACCATTTACTCCAAAAATATATCGCAACTGCAAAAAGTATATTATAATAAGACCATCGAAACAAGAGAAACAACAAAACTAAAAAAAAGAACAAAAAAGGAGGCTTAAAAATGCAGGACTGGTTTGATTTTTGGGGTTGGTTCTTATAATTAATAAGTGTTAAAAAAACAGAGTAAACTTTAAAATTATAATCCAATTCATTATATCATAAATTAGTTGTTATGTCAATTACATAACCAAAAAGAGTTTATGATAAAAAGAGCTTACCGCAGGTTTTGTCTTACAAGACAGGATCTGCGGTAAGCTTTTTTCAGATATGATATTGTAAAAATATGACTAACCCTTTACGCGCTGTTTAGTCCGGTATATCCGCGGAATAACCATAAAAAAGCAATGCCCCCGAAGTGTTTTAAAACGCTTCGGGGGCATCATTTTTAACGTGTATTTTTTTAAGGGTAGTTTTTTTCAACTGACTAAATCACTTCAATACAGTGTTTACCATCTGGGTTTATAATTCTTGAAAGTAGGAATATTGTTATCTCCGTTTCTTTCATCACCG
>CADAMY010000002.1 GCA_902789095.1 Oscillospiraceae bacterium
TTTCCGGATAAGCGGCTCTTCTGAGTTTAATTGCCTTCTTTTCTTGCGTAGTCATATAATCACTCCTACATATTAATAATTATATTAAACAGAAAACACGATTCTGTTACTGTTTCTCATTCTGTCTGCGCTTATAAAAATATATCTGCGCTCCGAGCACTGCGGCAAGACACAGCGCCACAGTTATAATTCTGCCTGCTGAAAAATGGAAAACGGAAGCGGCGGTTGATTCGTTCTGCGCCGAGTCAAGAGCTGATGCCGCTTTTGACAGAGCGGTAAGCGCATCCCCGAGCTGTGAATTTGACGACGCTCTTCCTGCTGTTTCAACAGCGTTTTTATACGCTTTATCAAATTCATATTTAAGATCTTTCGGATAATTTCCTTCTTCATAGCAGGAACAACTTTCAATGAGCTTTTTAAGCTCGTTCTTCGTTGTTTCACAGGAGGAAATATAGTTGTTCAGCAATTCGGGATAATCTGTTTCAATAAACGTAAAGCCGTGTGAAATCACGTCGTCCCATCCGGTTACGTTGTCGCCTCTTCGAGCGTTATACGGCTCAGCCATAGAAAATACAGCGGTAAGACCGTATTTTTTTATTTTATTTTCTACTGATTTATAAAAGATAACGCCGTGGTGATTCTTGGTGCCGAGCTGAACAAGACTCAGTCCTGATTCACCGGCTTTTTTTATGGTAGAATTTACACCGAAAATTATGTTTCCGTCATATTTCAGAATAATGTTCGGCACTTTGTCTTCACCGCTGAGCTTGTCGATGATTCTGTCAGCCTTGCCGTCAATACGCAGTATAACTCTCTGCCTTACAGCGTCATTATTAACGATTTCAAGCACCTCGTCAAGATCGCTGAAATTTACGTCAATTATTATGATTTTGCCGTTTGCTGTTCTGACGATAGCGTCAAGGGTCGTCACATTCGCTTCTGTCGCCTTTGTTGAGCCGCCGGAGCCTTCTCTGAGATAAAAAGAGGATATTTCGTCAAGTGTATAGCTGTCAACCCTGCCGCATATCTTTTCGCCTGAAGCGTCAACGCACATTCTGTCAACTGTTTCATCCGCCATCAGCACAGGCACACCGTCTTTTGTGATTTTAACATCTACTGAAACGTATTCGCTCGGTGCGGCAGTTACAGCATCCGATGAATTTTCGGGAAGAGATGTGTGAAGGCCTCTTCTTGTGCAGATGCGTATTCTATCGTCCATAGTCTGCACTTCTTCAGTCTGGATCTGTTCTTCGCCTGCATCTTCAATTCTGTCAGAAATCAGGGCAAAAGACGGCACTGCTGATGAAGCCAGTACAATAAAACAAATCAAAAACACAAGCAAATAATTGACTTTTTTAATCATAATTAATTCTCCGAAAAAAATATTTTAAAAAAAGCAAACAAATGTTTGCATTTGCCGAACATTTGTGCTATAATATTCAAAACAATGCTGAAAGGCGGTATTATATGGCTATTAATGATATGCAGCGTAAAATATATGACTTCCTTGTTGAAAGGAGTTCCGATGGTGTTCCGCCCTCCGTGCGTGAAATCTGCTCGGCAGTCGGTCTTAAATCCACATCGTCTGTTCAGGCTCACCTTGATATTCTTGAAAGAGAGGGCTATATTTCCCGTGATCCGCTCCTCAAGCGTTCAATCCGCATAGTCGGTCAGGCGGACAATATAGTTCAGGTTCCGATTCTCGGCACGGTTACGGCAGGTATGCCCATTCTTGCGGTCGAAGCTATCGAAGGCTATTTCCCTTATACCGGCAGAATTTCAAGAGACAAGCCTCTTTTTGCTCTTCACGTTAAAGGCGAGAGCATGATCGAAGCGGGAATCCTTGACGGCGACCTTATAATTGCGGAAAAGACTTCGTTCGCCCGCAACGGCGATATGGTGGTCGCTCTTATAGAAGACGAGGCTACCGTCAAAACATTTTATAAAGAAAACGGTCATTTCAGACTCCAGCCGGAAAACGAAACTATGGATCCCATAATTGTTGATGACGTTTCGATTCTCGGCAAAGTCGTTGCCAGTATGAGATATTATTGATAAGTTTGGCTCTGAGCTGCCTTCGGGCGGCTCTTTTTTATTTAATCAGCATCGCGGCAACAGTACCGATCAACGCAGATCCGACAGCCGCAGCGGCGGAAATTGCCGCAAGTTTTCTTCTGAAAATCTTGTCAGGCTTGTTGTTTCTGCTTGCCTCTTCAAGAATGTTTTTCATTATTTTACTGCCGGCTGAAATCAGCGCGTTTTCAAATGCGGCTGACGATATTTCCTTTGGTGATTCGCCTTTATTTGCAAAAATTCTTGCTGCGGCAGTGTTGTTTTCGTCTGCGGCGGCATAAAGCACAAACACCGTATCATCACGGTTGCTGGCAAAAGCGCCCGAAACTGCGCAGGAATAATCTGACTGGGAATCGACTCTTGCCTGCTGCGTCACTGAAACTATGTACTCCATTGCCGGCTGATTTGTTTTTCTCGGCTCGATTTTTTGGAAAAAAGATATAAATTTATGCTCTTTATCCGCAATTTCCATATTCTCTTCTATCAGCTTTTTACAGCCGAGCGGAAGAAACACGAGCTTTGAATCTGACTGTTTAAGCAGAGAAACAATACGGATCATCATTGCGGCGCGCTTGAATTTTACAACGTCTTCATTATTTGCTATTCCGCCGAAATCAGCCAGGAATGTGTATAAACTGCCGAAAACGGTCTCGGCTGTGCGAATCGGGTCAAGCGGCAGAACAACTATACTCTGCGCTCCCGCTACAACCGAAAATCCGCAGTATCTGAAATCAGGCGTAGCAAAAATATTTGCATCCGCAGGGAATACAGAATGACCCGCCAGCGCACTTTCACTTATTGCGCCTTTATCATACAACGGATAAAGCGCGTCGTAAACCTCGTTTTTTTGTTCGGGATCAAGGTCAAGAGAAGTGCAGATAAGCTTTTTGACTGTGTTGAACATCGCAGTCTGCACGGCAATTATTACAACGTCAGTGCTTCTTAACGCCTGAGATGCCGCTACAAGCATTCTCTTGGGCGAAGAGAAATTTTTAATCTGCACTGCCTGCCCTGCAAATGCATTCACACAGTCGGATATTATTTTTTTGCTGTCGGCAAACTGATGACCGCTGCCTTTCATTACTGATAAATATGTTATATCCATAAATATATAATCCTCTTTAGTTCTAGTTTATTTTTTATCGTAAACCGCCTGCGGAAATTCCTGATTCGGATTTTCGTATGCGGCAGAAGTATCTACTTCCTCGCTCTCACCGTCACGCACGAGCCTTGCAAGAACGACAAACCTTGAATCCTCAAAAGCAAGACTGCACGTTGACATCGTGAGAATCTTATCCTGCGGAGTAACATCAACATCCGTTATAAAATAAGATCGTCTGAGCGCCTCTTTATAATAAGCGTCAAAAGCTTCGTCAGATTTAAAGTCAGTCTGCAGGTAGTTAAACACATGGTTATTATCGTCTTCCGCCTTGGTGTTTATCAGAAAAGCGGCAAAGACTTTCCACTTATAATCTTTATAAATCGTGTTGAACGTAATGACGGGACAATTCTTATAATAATTCAGCTTTTTAAACATATTAAGCTGACCGAACTGAGAGCCGTCGCCCATATTGTGTCCGTAAATTATGGTATTTCGGTCAAGCTCTGCCAGGTTGTTGCGGTAATCAACAAAAAGCGCGCCGTGCTTGTCCCTCACCTTGTCGATGGTATATTTCAGATAATATTCATTATCCGTATACTGAACAACGGGAAAATCCATTTCCATTTCTTCTGCTATAAACTTACCTGCAAAATCGGGATATTTCGCTTTGAATTCAGCATATTTTTCCTGAACGGGCGGGGTCTTATCCTCAGTATTTTCAATTGTAACCTGAGAAGTATCAGACGATTCGTCAGATTCAAACGCCGCATTGATTTTTTTGATGTGGTACGGAGTCCACACAAGATCGTAGACAAGATATGCCGCGCTTAAAACGATACATATCGCTGAAATGATCATTACAGTCCGTCTTATTTTTTCTTTTTTTGATTTGGATTCTGCTTTCATTGCTCTCCTTAATTAAATCGAAATTTATCGATAAACTCAGTGTGACAATAAAATATCGGTTTTTGTCTTACTGCTGATTATCCAGTCTGGATGTCATTTCAGCAAGACGTCGTTTTATATCCTCCGTGGTTTCCGTATTTGTCTTTCTGGCAGGAGGATTTCCGTTTGAATTATTATGATTATTGTTTTTATTGCCATGGTTCTGATTGTTTTTATGTTTCTGATAATTGTTATTGTTCTGCCTGTACTGCTGGTTTGTATTTTGCTGCTGATAACCGTTTGTCTGGTGTGTCCGGTTATCTGACTGTTCTCTCTGCTGTTTTAATTTCTCGGCTTCAAGGCGCTGAGTCTCAGCTCTTTTTCTGTTTTCTTCCGCGCGTCTCTTTTCAAATTCTTCCCTGCGGCGGCGTTCTGCCTCTTCGCGTCTTTTAGCTTCGTTTTCAAGGCGTTCACGCTCTTGTCTTTCGGCCTTAGCCGCTTCTTCTGCAGCGGTTTTCTGTCTGAGCGCATTCTCAGCCTGAAGCTTCATCTTTTCAAGCTCCGCTTTCATTCGTTCGGCTTCTTCGCGGGCCTGTTTAGCTTCTTGAGCCGCTTTCTGAGCCGCAGATTTTTCTTCTTCAAGTTTTTTCAGAGCTTCAGAATTGCGTGATTCCTGCTCCTTCATTTTTTCCTGCTGAGAACGCATAAGCTCGGCTTTTTCTTTTTCGAGCTGTTTTTTGGCTTCTTCCACGGTCTTCTTTGCCTCAAGACGAAGCTGCTGAATCCGCTTTTCTTCTTCCTGTTTTCTGCGCCGCTCTTCCTGCGCTTTTATGCGCTTTTCTTCCGCTTCTTTTGATTTGCGGATTTCTTCCGCCTTTTTAGCTTCCGCGGCTGACTTTTGATTATTCTCATTCTTGTCGGCAAGAATTTCCTGAACGGGAGCTTTGCCTTTTCCAGCGGCTTTTTTTGCTTTTTTTCTTGCTTTCTCAGCCGCTTTTTCCGCCTTGCGGCGTTCTTTTTCCTTCTTTTTTTCAAGCTTTCTTTTTTCTTTTAAAGCTCTTCTCTCTTCTCGTTTGAGTTTTCTTGAGCTTAACTTAGTCTGCGGCTGTTTGAAAAGCTCCGTTGCTTCTTCACGGGAAAGAGAGCCGAGGGAACTTTCCTCATCCTGCCCCGCCTGATAAATGACCTTTGTATTCATGCTGTCTTTATAAAGATCCATAATTCTGGGGGCGTCTTTATCTTTTTTGACTTCGGGTTTTGAAAAAAGCTCTTTCTTGCTGTCAAGCAGTTTGTTATAACCGTCGTTCTCCTCCTCGGCGGTATCAAACGGTTTCTGCTCAGGAGTTACGACCTTGCCCATATTTATCTGTGGCTCTTCCTGGATAAAAGGAATCTCCTCGCCGTTTTCATCCTCTGTAAATTCGGGATCGATCGCTTCCGCAGCGGTAAAATGCTTTGAAAGAGGCGATTCGGACAAGCCGTTGCTGTCGTTTGGAATACTGCCTGCAGGTGTTCCGTAATAATCATATCCGCGTCTGCCGGGTCTGTGCTTTCTGAAGAAGCTTGTAGGCTGAACGGGCTCCATTGTGTCTTTTATGGTTTCGTCTTCCTCTGCTGCACCATATGCCTTCTGCAATTCGTCAAGACTTCTTGGTTTTATATATGAGCCGAGGAATTCGCTCGGATCAGGCAGTGGCTGACCTTTATCGTCAACAGGTATTATATCCGGCTGGATTTCTTCTTCCGGTCGATCAGGCATTTTGGTGTTTTCATAACTGTCTGCCACGGAGTCCTCTCCTTCCTTTAGAAAGTCTTAATTAATTATTTATTAGGCGACCAGCTTCTGAACGAAGCATACGGATTTGTTTTGTTCTGATTATCGTACCAGATCTGCGGTCTGCGGTAATTGCTGTTTACGGTAACATTTTCCGTGTTGACGCTTTCATCTTCACCGCTTCTGAGCAGTCTGCCCACAACAACGAGTCTTGTGTCTACTCCGCCGCTTTTCAGCGAATCGTAAACATGAGAGCACGTTGAAAGAGTGATGATTCTGTCTGACGCTTTCAGCCCGGCTTCAGTCGTATAAAGAGCATACTGATCAAGCATTTTTATATATCCGTCAAAAGACGCATCGCTCATATTCGGATTATAGTATTCAAAAACATATCCGCCATCCGAACTGCCCTGAGTAGTAGAATAAAAAACAGCGTAAATCTTGAATTTGTATGCCGCTGTAAGCGTTTCGTATTCAATAACAGGATGCTGTTTATAGAACTCCGGATTTACAAAATTGTCAAGCGAACCGAAATGCTCCTGATTCACCATATGATGACCGTAAATAACCGTGTTTTTGCTCAATCCGGTTTTGGCGCATCTGAAATCAATAAACGGAGTTCCGTATCTTGCGCTCTCGTCAAAAGCGTTTTTATAATTGAGATAATAAGTGTTGTTTTTATCTCTCATTATCGGATAATCTATGTTCATGCCGTCAATCGTAAGCCAGCCTGTAAGGTCGGTATTCTGTGAATACATCGGCTTGAGAGACTCGGAAATACCCTGAGGGTAGCTGACTTTATTATATGCAGTTTCCAGCCCTGCATACGGCTTGTATTCCGAAGCGACAGCCTGCGGCTGATTCTGAGCAGTATCCGCCGGTTTGCCCGTGCTTGAAAACAGAACAAGAGCATAAATAAGACTGGCAATAACGGCAAGCACCAGAATTATGACTATTGCGGTAAAAACGCCGCCCTTCGCTTTTTTCTTCTTTCCAGATATTTCTTTCTTCAGGTACTCGGGAGTTTCTTCCTGAGTTGTCTCAACAGTTTCATAATCCAGAGCCGAGCTTATCTGAGCAAAATCTGCCTTCTTTTCGGATCCGCCGCCGAGAATCGAATTGTCGCGGCTTGCGTTGTCACGCATTTTCGCCGAAGCCGCAAGCGTTGCCGCCTGCCTTGCTTCCTGAGCTTTTTTAGCCGCAATCGCCGCCTCTGCCGCTCTTGCGGCGGCTCGCTTTGCTTCTTCCTTTTCTCTTTGAGCATTTTTTGCCGCACGCTCAGCAGCCTCTTTTTCAAGGCGGATGCGCTCTGCTTCCTGTTTTTTTCTGAGCTCTTCAGCCTGACGTCTGCGCTTCTCTTCAGCTCGTCTGGCTTGTTCTTTTGCAAGACGCTCCTCTTCAAGCTTTTTTTCCTCTATCCTCTTTGCGTCTTCCTCTGCAAATACTTCGCTGAACTGAGACAGGTCAAAGTTGGTTAAATCTATTTTATCGTTTCTGTTGTTTTCGTCCATTTTTATTCTCCTGAATTATTTTAATTTTCCTTCGAGATAAAGTCTGACAAGATTCAGCGCATTTGATGCGTTGACATATCTGTTGTATTCACGGCAGTTTTTGCCGCTTTTTCCCGTGGTGAGTTTTTTGGTATACAGCGTGCCGTCCTTTGCGGCAAGGGATATATAGCTCAGTCCCACCGGCTTTTCTGTGTTATCGCTTCCCGGTCCCGCAATGCCCGTAACGCTTACGGCCACATCGGCTCCGCTGACTTTAAGGACGCCGAGAGCCATTTCTTTTGAAACAGGGTCGCTTACCGCTCCGTATTCTTCAAGATTTTTTTCGCTTACACCGAGCACTCCAGCTTTAATTCTGTTTGCGTATGAAACGATTCCGCATTCAAAAACCGCAGATGAGCCGGGAATATCGGTGATTCTTTTTGAAATATATCCCCCTGTACAGGATTCCGCCGCCGCGAGAACAAGCGACTTTTCATTAAGCTTGTTCACAACGGCTGTCTCGATGTTTTCGACGTCAATTCCGTAAATATATCCGTCAAGCAGATCATATATTTTTTCAATTACAGGCTTCATCAGTTTTTCAGCTTCGTCCTCGTTTTCGGCTTTAGCCGTTACGCGAAGAAGCGCTTCACCGTCTTTCGCATAAGGAGCGACGGTAGGATTCTCTCCCTCAAGCAAACATCCAACAGCCTGAGCCATTGCGCTCTCGCCGATTCCGAAAGTTCTGATCTGATGAGACAGGATAACTTCTGTTGAAAACTGCTTTAAATAATCAAGCGCATAATCAAGAAACATCGGTTTCAGCTCGCCGGGAGGTCCCGGAAGCATAATGATGTGTTTGCCGTCTTTTTCTATTGCGCAGCCCGGAGCCGTACCGTTGTCGTTTTTGAGAATTACTCCGTCTTTCGGCAGAAGAGCCTGTTTTTTATTGCTCTCGGGCATTTTAAGCCCTTTACCGCTGAAATATACGCTCATTCTTTCGATGCTTTCATCGTCATATACGCATTCTTTGCCGAAAAAATCACAGCAGATTTCTTTTGTAAGATCATCAGGCGTGGGACCGAGACCGCCCGAAGTTATAATGATATCGCTTCTTCCTGCCGCAATTTCCAAAGCGGCTCTCAGTCTTTGAGGATTGTCGCCGACAGTCGTCTGATAAAGCACACTTATTCCGAGCAAAGCGAGCTGCCGGGATAAAAACTGAGCGTCTGTATTTAAAATATCGCCGAGAAGAATTTCTGTTCCGACGCTGATGATTTCACAAGTTGCCAAAATTACTCACCTGATTACTTATCTGTTGTCGATCATAATAAATTTTGTGTTTTCAATTGCTTCGCTCACAAGAGCTTCCATATCAAGAGCTTCTTCCGCTTCTTCAAGCTGAGCGAGCTTCGGTTTGGTTTTGGGATGTTTCGGGGTGAACACCGTACAGCAGTCTTCGTACGGCAGTATTGATGTTTCAAATGTATCTATTTTTTTCGATATTTCTACAACTTCGTTTTTATCCATACCGATCAGTGGTCTGAAAACGGGAATTGTCGGCACAGCGTCTGTTACGGCGATAGCCTGCATCGTCTGGCTTGCAACCTGTCCTACGCTCTCGCCGGTTATAAGCGCGCCGCATTCCTCTTTTTTTGCAATTATCTCAGCGCATCTCATCATGATCCTGCGCATTATAAGCGTGAAAAGGTCCTCAGGACACTTTTCTTTTATCTCTTCCTGAATATGGGTAAACGGAACCACAAAAAGCGGTATATGTCCGCTGTACTGAGCTACCTTGCGGCAGAGAGTATGAACTTTCTGCTCTGCTCTTCTGCTGGTATAAGGAGGCGAAGCGAAGTGGATGCCTACAAGACTCAATCCTCTTTTTGCCATCATCCAGCCCGCAACGGGACTGTCGATTCCGCCTGAAACAAGAAGCGCCGCTCTGCCTGAAGAGCCTACGGGCATTCCGCCTGCGCCTTTGAGCTGGTTGCCGTGGATGTAAGTATAATAATCACGAACTTCAACCATAACAACAACGTCCGGGTTATGAACGTCAACTTTAAGATGCGGGTACATGCTGAGGATTTTTTCGCCGGCTTCCTGACAAATTTCAGGACTTTTGAGAGGAAAGGACTTGTCCGCTCTCTTTGCTTCTACCTTGAACGTTTTGGCGTATTCAAGCTGATCTTTTAGGTAAACTCCTACCGTGTCAAGTATTGCGTTCATATCTTTCGGGATCGCGGCGGCTCTTGACAAAGCCGCTATTCCGAAAACTTTCAGAAGTCTTTTTTCCGCTTCGTCAAGGTCTGTATTTTCATCAACCGGCTCAACCATAATAGTTGACTGAGCCGGGGTAAATTTAAACTTTCCTAAATCGCTCAGACGGTGACGCATATTTTTTATAAGAATGTCTTCAAAAGTGCGTCTGTTCAAGCCTTTGAGAGCAAGCTCTCCGTTTTTAACAAGTATAATTTCTTTCATGGATATCTCCGTAGTTTATCGAATTATTTGAATGTTCTTTTCATAATAGACTTCTGCGCCGATGATATTCCTTCGATCAGGTAGTCGATTTCAGCTTTTGTCGTGTAGCGTGAAAAGCTGATTCGGATTGCGCTGTTTATTCTTTCCTGTTCAAGATTCATTGCGGAAAGAACTCTGCTTCTTTTTCCCTTTGAGCAGGCAGATCCGCCTGAAACGTAAACGTTCATTTCCGAAAGATAATTGAGCATTACTTCCGACGGAATGCCGAGAACTGAAATATTGGTTACGTAAGGCAGCGCATCTTCAGGTGAATTAACAACGATATTGTTGAGTTCGCTGAGCCTGCCGAGCATATAATCGCGAAGCTGCGTCGTTTTTTCAAGCTGGATTCTGATATCCGGCAAAGCGTCCGCCGCCGCGGCAAAGCCTGCAATTGCAGGTAGCGGTTCCGTTCCGGGTCTTCTGCCCTGTTCCTGACCGCCGCCGAAAATATGCGGAGCAATTTTTACGCCTTTGCGTACATACAGCGCGCCTGCGCCTTTTGGTCCGTGGATTTTATGCGAGCTGACCGTCATCAAATCAATGCCGAGCGCAGACGGCTTGAGCGGAATTTTACCGAAAGCCTGAACTGCGTCGCAGTGTATAAGAGCAGGAGCATTGAAACGTCTTACTGCCTGCTTTATTTTTTCAACAGCCTGAATCGTGCCGACTTCGTTATTTACAGCCATAATGCTTATAAGTGAAGTAGCGCTGTTGACAGCGGCTAAAAGCTGCCGCTCATCAAACCTGCCTTCTTTATCTGTATGAAGACGGATAACGTCGTATCCCTGTTTTTCAAGCTGGTTTACAGGCTCGTTCACGCTCGGATGCTCAACTGAGGAAATGATGATTCTCATCCCTCTTGAACGGTAAGCGTGAGCGGCACCGAAAACCGCAAGGTTGTTTGCTTCTGTTCCGCCGGAGGTAAAAATGATCTCGTCATCGTCACATGAAAGCGTGCGGGCGATGCTGTGCCGAGCGTTGTCAAGCACCTGCGCCGCCTCAATTCCTCCGTAATGAAGGGATGAGGGGTTGCCCCAGTAGTTGGTAAGAACGTTGTTTACAGCTTTTACCGCTTCCGGACATACCGGGGTGGTTGCGCTGTTGTCAAGATAAGCTTCCATTCATGTGTCCCTCCGTTGAAAGCATAGTGATCCATAAAAATAATCTATTTTATTATACATCAATTTGACCTCTCTTGCAATATTTTTTTGCACTTTTTATTATAAGAAAAGTAAATTTTATATTAACAATCTGCTGATTGATTCAATTTTCTTATTTCAGATAATTTTCTGCGCATAATAAGCGTAAAGAATCATCTGATTATATATTATGAAAGTCAAACTTTTCGGGTTAATGTCAAAAAAATTAAAAAAGCGAGAAAAACAAAGAATTTATATGAAAATCAGAGAATAGACGAGCTATTTTAAAGCAAAATGTTTCTGCAAACCAAATTTGACCTTGTTTGACCTTTTGACTTTCAGTGAAATCTGTCCTATAATATAGTCAAAGTCAAACAAAGTCAAAGTGAGATGATCAGAGTGAACATGAGTAATGAAATAGCAAACATGATCCTGCGTATGCTCGAACAGGACGGGTCGACCGAAATACAGCGTAATGATTTTGCTCAGCGGTTCGGATGTGTGCCGAGTCAGATCAACTACGTTATTTCGTCAAGATTCACGCCCGAACACGGGTATATTGTAGAGAGCAGGCGCGGCGGCGGCGGATACGTTAAGATTTCGCGCGTGAGCTATGACAAGGGAACGGCGCTGATGCACGTCATCAACAGCATCGGAGACAGCCTTGATGACAACACCTGCCGGGCTCACATCAAAAATCTTCATTATCAGAAGCTGCTCAGCGATGAGATTGCGGCGGCGGGCCTCGCCGTAACGAGCGATCAGGCTCTTCACCTGCTCGAGCCGAAGTCGAGGGACAAAATCCGAGCCTCGATTTTTAAACACATTCTATTATCAACGATTCAGAAAGGAAGATAACTATGTTATGTCAGAATTGCGGAAAATATGAAGCTACAACACATATAAAAAGAGTAGTAAACGGAGATACAACAGAAATGCACCTTTGTTCGGACTGCGCTCAGCATCTAGGATACGGAGATATGTTTTCGGGATTCGGATTGAATCTTGACGATTTCTTCGGAGGCTTTCTTGAAGACACAGTTCAGAAGCTTGCGGCGCCCGTTGAAGAAAAATGCCCGAAATGCGGAAATTCATTCAGCGATATAGTCAGAAGCGGCAAAGTAGGATGCAGCGAATGTTACAGAATGTTTTATGACAAGCTGCTTCCGTCAATACAAAGGATCCACGGCAGAATCCGCCACAGCGGAAAACAAATCGAAGCAAAAGCAGAATCGAAAAAAGTCGAAGAAATTAAGCCGAAGAATGAATTAGAGACATTGAAGGCACAGCTCAAAGAAGCGGTTGAAAAGCAGGAATTTGAGCAGGCGGCTGTTCTTCGTGACAAAATCAAAGAGCTTGAAAGCAAATAATCAAATCGATCAATGAAAGGAAATCTGTTATGAATAAATGGTATATAGAAAACGGGGATCAGGGCGATATAGTTTTAAGCACAAGAATCCGTTTAGCGAGAAATATCGATGAATATCCGTTTCCCGATAAGCTTGATGAAAAAACGAAGACAGAAGTCTGCGAAAAAATTCGTGACATTATGCTTGCTCAGACGGCATGGAACTTCAGTTATATAAATATGAAGGATCTCACAAAAGCGCAGGTGATCTCTCTTGCGGAAAGGCATCTTATCAGCCCTGACTTTGCCTCATCAAGAAGCGGTTCTTTGATAATCACAGAGGACGAAGCTATAAGTATTATGCTCTGTGAAGAAGATCACATTAGGCTTCAGGTTATGATGGCGGGTCTTGCTCCGAAAGAAGCGTTCAGCGTAGCGGATAAAATAGACAATATTCTTTCATCTCAGCTTAACTACGCATTTGATGAGCGAATCGGCTATCTTACCCAATGCCCGACAAACCTCGGAACGGGAATGAGAGCGTCAGTAATGCTTCATCTGCCGGCGCTTACAAGATGCGGACAGATAGGAAAACTTGCATCCACCGTATCAAAGCTCGGTCTTGTAATAAGAGGAGCGCACGGCGAAGGCACATCGCCCAAAGGTGAAATTTATCAGCTCAGCAATCAGATAACTCTCGGAATCTCCGAAGAAGAAGCGCTTGACAACCTCCAGTCAATAACGTTACAGCTTGTAGCGCAGGAACGTGCAGCAGCGGAAAAGCTTATGGAAAATCCTCTTGAAGAGGACAAAATCTGGAGAGCGCTGGGCATACTTAAAACAGCAAGAATATTAAGCACAGATGAATTTATGGAGCTTGCCTCTCTTGTCCGTCTCGGAGTCAGAACAGGCAAAATTGACTATGATATCAAAAAACTAAATGAACTTTCATACAGCGTTCAGCCTGCGACAATCAATGCGCATGCAGGAAAAGACCTTACCGCCAACGAAAGAGATATTTACAGAGCCGAAGCGGTAAGAAAAGCATTTGAATAAATCTAAAAAATCGATTAAACATTATTAAAAAGGAGTGTTGCTTTATGTATAAGTTTTCAGGATTCACACAAATGGCAAACAACGCCCTTAATGCGGCTGTTGAGACAGCCGAAAACCTCGGCCACACTTATATAGGCAGTGAGCATCTGCTTGTAGGTCTGCTTCATGCAGACGGCAGCGTTGCGGCGACAGCGCTTTCATCGAAAAACGTGAATGCAGATGACGTAGAAAACATTTTAAAACAAAGCGTAGGAATCGGAACACCTACTATGCTCTCGCCGAACGACTTTACTCCGAGAAGCAAGCGCATACTTGAAAGCTCGGTAGCCGTTGCAAGAGCAATGGGTCACAACTACGTCGGCACGGAGCATATACTGATTGCCATAGCGAAAGATTCAAGCTGCTTTGCAATGAATATACTCGCCAGCCTCGGCGTATCAGCTAATGATATTATAAATGAAACAACAAAAAATCTTTCATCTTCGTCAGGCGAGGGGCATGGTACAAGTGCTTCATCCGGCAAAAAATCAAATACACCTACCGTTGAACAGTTCGGCAAAGATCTTACTGAACTTGCCCGTCAGGGAAAGATCGATCCCGTAATCGGCAGGCAGACGGAAATAAACCGTGTTATCCAGATTCTCAGCAGGCGCACAAAAAACAACCCCTGCCTTATAGGTGAGCCCGGCGTCGGCAAAACCGCAATAGCGGAAGGTCTTGCCCTTAAAATAGCAGAGGGTGAAGTTCCGGAGCTGCTTCGCAACAAGCGTATTATTTCGCTTGACCTTACGGGCATGGTTGCCGGCACAAAATACAGAGGCGACTTTGAGGAAAGGATAAAATCAGCTATTGACGAAGTAATAAAAGCGGGCGACGTAATACTCTTTATCGATGAAGTTCATACTCTTATGGGCGCAGGCTCAGCAGAGGGTGCCGTTGATGCGGCAAACATTCTGAAGCCTTCGCTTGCAAGAGGCGAAATGCAGGTCATCGGCGCAACAACGCTGGAGGAATACCGCAAAAACATCGAAAAAGATTCCGCTCTTGAAAGGCGTTTTCAGCCGATAGTCGTTTCCGAGCCTTCACAGGAAGAAGCTATTGAAATCCTTAAAGGGCTTCACGATAAATATGAAGCTCATCACAACGTAAAGATTCCCGACGACGCCATCGAAGCCGCCGTACATCTTTCATCAAGATATATCACGGACAGATACCTTCCCGACAAGGCGATCGACCTTATTGATGAAGCTGCATCAAAAATCAGGCTTCGCGCATTTACTCCGCCCGAGGACATCAAAGCACTCGAAGAAAAAATCAAGAACGTTGAAGACGAAAAATCAGCGGCGGTCAATTCGCAGAATTTTGAAAAAGCGGCAGAGCTTCGTGATGAAGAAAAGGAGCTTCGCAAAAAGCTTGAGGAACAGAAAGATTCCTGGAGCAGAAAAAACAGCGAGATGAAAGGCGTTGTAACCCCCGAAGATATTGCGGCGGTAGTTTCCGAATGGACGCACATTCCGATAGTTCAGCTCACTCAGGCGGAAAGCGAAAGACTGCTTCACATGGAGGACGAAATGCACCGCAGAATCGTCGGTCAGGATAAAGCCGTAAGCGCAATAGCAAAAGCTATCCGCCGAGGCAGAGTGGGACTCAAAGACCCCAACAGACCGATAGGCTCGTTTATATTCCTCGGACCTACCGGCGTAGGTAAAACGGAGCTTTGCAAAACGCTGGCGCAGACGATGTTCGGCGATGAGAACGCAATGATAAGGCTCGACATGTCCGAATATATGGAAAAGCACAACGTTTCCAAAATGGTCGGCTCGCCTCCCGGATACGTCGGATATGACGAGGGCGGTCAGCTTACCGAAAAGGTACGCCGCAAACCTTACAGCGTAATACTTTTTGACGAAATCGAAAAGGCACACCCCGACGTATTCAATATGCTGCTCCAGATTCTCGACGACGGCATACTCACTGACTCACAGGGCAGAAAGGTCGACTTTAAAAACACTATTATTATAATGACTTCAAACGTCGGCGCAAAGCTCATCAGCGGCGGGAACGCAAACGCGCTCGGCTTCAATCAGGACGATAATTCGGGAACGCTGAGCGACAGCAAAATCTATGACGCCGTTATGGGCGAACTCAAAAAGACGTTCAGACCTGAATTCCTCAACAGAGTTGACGACATCATCGTTTTTGAACAGCTCAAAAAGGACGACATCAGGGAAATCACCGTCCGCCTTCTTGAAAATCTTAAAAAGAGAACCGAGTCTCTCGGAATCAGCGTTGAATTTGACAGCTCGGCAGTTGACAAAATCGCAGACATAGGCTTTGATCCTGTTTACGGCGCAAGACCTATCAGACGAGCGATACAGTCAAAGATTGAGGACACCCTCAGCGAAAAGATGCTTGACTCCTCCGTTGAGAGCGGCAAGAGTTATATCTGCAAATTTGAAAACGACGAGTTTGTTTTTGTCCCCGCTGAAAGTACAGAAAATTAAACAACTTCATATCTTAAAGCACACCGCGCAGTTCGTTCACCCGAATTGTGCGGTATTTTCTATTATAAAATGTGTTGACGTTTCTGAAATAGAATGATAAAATAATAGAGTCAAAAATTATCATAATTTAACAGCACTTTCTTATGTGAGAAGTTTTGGCGACAGTTGGAGTGTATTTTTATTTTGGGAGGAAAACATAATGAAAAGATTTCTCAAACGCACATTGGCAATCCTGATGACGGTTGTAATGCTCATTGGCATTGCGCCGCTGAACGGATTTGTCGGTCTTGAATTGCCCGATTGGCTGAACTTCAGCACAAAAGCAAGCGCGCTTGCTGAAACAGGTCAATGCGGGGATGATGTATACTGGACATTTGACGAATCTACCGGTCTACTCACCATTAGAGGAGACGGAGAAATGGAAGAGTATGGTTATTATTCATTTCAATGCAATAATGCGATCAATACAGTAGTAATTGAATATGGTGTGTCAAATATATCTGATGATCTTTTTGTAAGATGCACTGGTTTGACAAGCGTTTCTATACCTGATAGCGTGACAAGCATCGGCTACGCTGCATTTGAAGGATGTACTGGATTGAAAAGTATAACTATTCCTGACAGTGTTACATTCATTGGCACTCGCGCGTTTTCCGGATGTTCCGGTTTGACCAAAATAACTGTTGATTCAAACAATACGATTTTTGACAGTCGCAACAACAGCAATGCTATTATTGAAACGGACACTAATAAAATAATTCATGGATGTAAAAATACAATTATCCCAAGTAGTGTAACAAGTATCGGCGATTATGCGTTTGAAAGCTGTTATGGTTTAACTAGCATTACGATTCCCGACAGTATAGTAAGCATCGGCGAGGAAGCTTTTTTTAATTGTACAGGTTTGACAAGTGTCACGATACCTGACAGCGTAACAAGCATAGGATTTGATGCGTTTTATAACGTAGCGAACATAGTTTACAATGGCACGACAAGCGAAACATTTTGGGGTCAAAGAGCATTGAATGGATATATTGAATATCCGCTTGTGTATTCTGATTCTGAAAAAACAGACCTACGTGCTTGCGTGTCTTCCTACAGCGGCGATATTGCTATTCCTGAGAGTGTGAGGAAAATCCAATGGGATTCATTTTACCGTTGTACCAATTTGACAAATATTATTGTAAATGAAAACAATGGAAATTTCGTCAGTGACAGCTATGGTGTATTGTATAATATAGATAAAACTGAACTTATTAAATATCCTTGTGGAAATGCAAGAAACAGCTATAATATTCCAGACAGTGTGACGAGCATCGAAACTGATGCCTTTGAGGGCTGCACTGCACTCACAAACATAACGATACCTAACAGCGTAACGAGTATCGATATAGAAGCATTTAATGGTTGTACTGGATTGAAAAGTATAACTATTCCCGACAGTGTAACATACATTGGTTGGGAAGCGTTTTGCGATTGTAGAGGCTTAAATAGTGTCAATATTGGTAATAAAGTAGAATATATAGATAGCTGCACTTTCTACGGATGCACAAGCTTAAAAAGTGTAACAATACCAAACAGCGTGACAGACATTAACGACAAGGCCTTTTACAACTGCAGAGGTTTAACAAGCGTTGCAATTGGTAGCGGTGTGACAAGCATAGGCAATGATGCATTTGGTGATTGCAATAACTTGACAAGAGTTAATATCAACAGTGTTGAAGCTTGGTGTAATATACATTTTGCCTCTAATTCTTTTTCTAATCCCTTATTTTTTGCGCACAAGTTATACTTAAATGGGGAAATAATAACAGATTTATCTATTCCTGACAACGTCACAAGCATCAGTTCTAATGCATTTAGTAATTGCACTGAACTGACAAGTGTCAAGATTGGTAGCAGTGTGACCGATATCTGTTGGGGAGCATTTAGTGACTGCACAGGATTGACAAATATCACGTTTCCTGACAGTTTGTTGAACATTGGTCCTTTTGCTTTTGATGGCTGTATTAGATTAAAAAACATAACGATTCCCGACAGCGTGACAAGCATTGGCTCTCATGCGTTTAATGGCTGTGCCAGTTTGAAAAGTATCACGATTCCTGGCAGTGTAGCGACTATTGAGAGCGGTACGTTTGAGGAATGCACTGGTTTGACAAGTGTTATTATCGGTAAAGGAGTGAAGCACATCGATCAATGGGCGTTTTCGTTTTGTACTAATTTGACAAACATCACAATTCCTGACAGCGTGACAAGTATCGGCAGTTATGCGTTTTGGTGGTGTACAAGCTTAGATAATATCGATATCCCCGATAGCGTTACGCAAATTGGTAATTGTGCATTTTATTTTACTGGGTATAGTAACAATTATAATAATTGGCAAGATGGTATTTTATTTATTGGAAACCATTTAATCATTGAAAATAATCCAATATCTGAAACATATATAATTAAAAACGGCACAAAAACCATTGCTTACGGTGTGTTTTCATATTCATCTGACTTGAAATCTATTTATATCCCCAGTAGCATAACGGGTATCGGCGAAGAAGCGTTCTTCCATTGCTCAAATTTGACGGATGTTTATTATGCAGGTACAGAAGAACAATGGAACAATATTTCGTTTGGACAAGATAACGAAGATTTATTGAACGCAACAATCCATTTCAACTCCGGTTCAGAACCGTTTGACCCCGACGAAAACCTTTATCATCTTTATGCATTCAGCAATGAACCTAACCTGATGATGAGCGACAAAGGCAGTATGCGTTTAACCTTCCAGACGGATTGTTATGACTATGAGCACGATGCATATCTGCTCAGCGGTGTTGAATACACGGTAACTTCGTCAGATAATCATGTGGCATCCATAAAAAGTATAAACGCTCAGGATGATAAAACCACTGTACTGCTTTACGGCGAAAATCCCGGTACGGCTATGCTGACGGTTACGGCAAATTATGACGGTCACGCTGTTGCAGGCGGCCAATTCCCAATAACGGTTAAGGGCGAAGGTGTTTATCATGCAGATAACATACCGAAATTTAACGATTACAATATAATCTGCAACGGCATACTGATTGATAATTATAAGTATACAAAAACCGACGGTGAAACCTGTGAAATCAGCTTTGATGCATATAACACACATAATTGTTTTGGCGCGGTTGAGGTTCACGATAAAAACGGCGAATTGCTCTACAGCCAATCGCTTGCAAACTGCCCGACAGGAATTCCGTCAAGCCTTTGGGATACAGTCGCAGAATTATTTAATGTTACCGATTATAACAACAGAAGCTATAAGGATGAGGATTGTTCTAAAAAAACATCTGTTGATATTTCAGGCATTCCGCGTGACGGATATATTACGATCAGCAATGACGTTATGAGTTCTCAAGTCTGCGCAATATACAACCTTGCGTATTTAACGGCAGAGGTTTCATTCAAGTGCTTAAAGCTTGTTACTTCGTCTGATACAGAGGATGATGCAAAGGCTGAAATTGCAGAAAACCTCGGTAAAGAGATTATCGAGCTTATACTTGACAGCCCTAAAGACACAGCGGATAAAACTTTTAAATCGGTTGTTAAAAAATTTATATCTGCAGCCAACTTGGGCAGCAAATCCGGAATGAACGAAGCTGTAAAATCCTTCGCTCTTATTATAAAAGATCTGGATATAGATTTAACAGGTATTGTATGGGATGCGCTCAAAGCTTCTGCAATCAGCGTAGCCAAAGGTACAGTTGAAAAAGCTCTGTATACTGCTCTCGGTATACCGGGAACGCTTATGGAAGCCGGCTATGATTTAATCGGAATAGGTGAAACAGCATCAATCATTCAATCTGTTTCTGACAATGTGAACAGTGGTAAAACAAGCATTTATTGCTCTAATTCAGCAAGTGAAGTGAAATATTCAAATGGTTATCTTGTACGGAGTCAGGAACTGTTTGATATGAATAATGTGACCTTCCATCAATATAAAATTGTAAATGGAAAAAGTTATGATGATGCAGCGGCTGCGTTTAAGGATGAAAAAATTGTTAATGTAATCAGTATGGCTCTGTATCAGAACGGCGTAGAAGTACAGCCTAAAGGCAGCGTTGAGGTTGCAATCCCCGTTCCGAAAGGAATGAACGAATTGCATGCAAAGATTTTCAGACAGGAAAGCGACGGCAGCTATACACAATTAAAATATCGTCTTGATGATGGATATATGTACATCACAACGGAACATTTCAGTGTTTACTGTATTGTAGGTGATTATGATTACGGCGATTATCTGGAATTTGAAGATGCTGAAATAACATTAAAGCCGGAAGATGTATTTTGTCAATATCCTTTAACTCATTCAGGCAATGATGCAGAATACGCAGACTACGTATGGACTTCATCAAATACGAATGTTGTGCAGGTTGATGATTCCGGAATAATTGCCGCTATCGGTGATGGCGCAGCGACGATTACTGTAACGGAACGTAATCGTAACCTTACAGCAAGCTATAAGGTTAATGTAAAATCAGATAAAATACTTAAGCTTAATTTAGATAAAGAAGAAACAATCAACTATAAAAAGTCATTTAATATCAAAGATAAATATTCGGTTGAGTGTAGTGAAAATTACACCGTAAAATATGAATCATCAAATCCGAAGGTTGCGACGGTTGATCAGAACGGCAATGTTTACGGAGCTAAGAAGGGTTCGGCGGACATTAAAGTAACCGTCACCGACTCTGCCGGCAACACCGTTACCGACACCTGCAATGTAAAGGTCAAATACTCCTTTGGTCAATGGCTGATTGTAATTCTCCTTTTCGGCTGGATTTGGTATTAATCAAATAACTAAAACTAGAACCTGCTCTGTTTCGGCAAAGCAGGTTCTTTATTATTACATAAAAAGCGATTCAATATGAGTTTCCGAAAAATTAATGCAATTTTTCGTCTTCGGTTGTAGGGAATGGCGCCCTCGACATTCCAAAGCCGTAAGTTACATTAAATTCCCAGGGAACGCTGAGGCAGCGTTCCCTACAATCGCTTGATTTAAAACTTCATAAATCTAAATAACTACTTTTGTTCAAGAATGAACGCATGTATGCGTTCACTACATTCGCTCGATTGAAAATTTCATTTAATCCTGCAGCGTCGGGCAAAGCGCCCGACGTTATTTTCTGCTTCATTTTTTCGGTCGGGTGTGGAAACCCGACGCTACATTAGCTTACTTTAAATATTGATGAAATCTTGTAGCGGTCGACGACCCCGGCGAACTTTTCAAAAAAAGTATTATACGTCTTCGGTCGTAGGGAATGCCGCCCCGATATCCCTAACATATTTTTATTTATCGAAAAATTTAGATATATTAAATGTGCTCGGATATGAATTTCTGCATATCGTCAGGCATAGGAGCTTCGAGGATCAGGTGTCTGCCCGTTACGGGGTGATCAAATTCCACCTTTGCGCAGTGCAGGAGCTGATGCCCTAACCCGAATTTGTCTTCACCGTAAAGGCTGTCGCCCGCAAGCGGCATTCCTATTGACGAAAAATGCACTCTGATCTGATGCGTTCTGCCGGTAGCTATCCTTACCCTGACAAGCGAAAAATCGCTGTTTCCGCTTATCTTTTCAAAATACGTCAGCGCATAGTCGCCTCTTTCGTCAACGCAGCGTATGGTTTTCATCGGGTCGGGTCTGTAAATCGGGGCTTCTATTCTGCCTGTATGTTCTGTTTCGCCGCTTACAACGGCGAGATATTCTTTTTTTACCGTTTCCGGCAATCTTGACGCAGCGTGAGAATTAAGAGCGCAGATAACAATTCCCGAAGTTCCCTTATCAAGCCTGCCTACCGCTCTGAAAACAGTAGGCTTGTTTTGGGTTTTAAGATAATGAATCAGCGCATTTGCAAGCGTATCGCCCTGATGATTATGGGTCGGATGCACCGCAAGAAACGGAGACTTGTTGACAACTATAAAATCATCGTCTTCATAGACTATATCAAGCGGCATTTCTATCGGCTCAATATCACCGTGAAAATCAGGGATGTTGATCTCGAGCAGATCGCCTGCCCTTATCGTATCAACTACCCGTATATGTTCGCCATTGAGCATTATACCGTCATCATAATGTTTGAGCGACCTCATCAGCTTTGCGGACAGCTTCATTTCCTTCCGCAGAAAGTTTTTTACAATGCTGCCGTCAAAATTCTGAGGAATAATATATTCGATATGTCGTGGCATAAAAACATCCTTTTGCAGAGTTTTCTAAAATTATATAATCAAAACACGGTTTTTTCAAGTAAATATACATAAAATGATTGTTAATAATCGCTAAATCTGTTTTTAAAAAACGGTTTTTTTGTTGATTATACCAAAAAAATCAGGCGGAGGTTAAATTTTTAACAAATGTCTTGAAAAAATCTTTAAAAAGTAATAAAATAAGTAACGGTAAATTTTTATACAATATATTATTTGGAGGTAATTCAAATGTCAGTAAAAGTTGCTATTAACGGTTTTGGTCGTATAGGCCGCCTTGCTTTCAGACAGATGTTCGGCGCTGAAGGCTATGAAGTTGTTGCTATCAACGACCTTACAAAACCCTCAATGCTTGCTCATCTTCTCAAGTATGACACCGCTCAGGGCGGTTACTGCGGCAAGATCGGCGACGGTCTTCACACAGTTGAGGCTGACGACGAAGCAGGTACAATCACAGTTGACGGCAAAACTCTTAAAATCTATGCTATGGCTAACGCTGCTGAGCTTCCCTGGGGCGAAATCGGCGTAGACGTTGTTCTTGAATGCACAGGTTTCTATTGCTCAAAGGAAAAGAGCCAGGCTCACATCGACGCAGGCGCAAAGAAAGTTGTTATTTCTGCTCCCGCAGGCAACGACCTCAAGACAATCGTTTTCTCAGTTAACGAAAACACTCTTACATCTGATGATACAATCATTTCCGCTGCATCATGCACAACAAACTGCCTTGCTCCCATGGCTAAAGCTCTTAACGATTATGCTCCCATCCAGAGCGGTATCATGTCAACTATCCACGCTTACACAGGCGATCAGATGATCCTTGACGGTCCTCACAGAAAGGGCGACCTCAGAAGAGCACGCGCAGGCGCTGCAAACATCGTTCCCAATTCAACAGGCGCTGCAAAAGCTATCGGCCTTGTTATTCCTGAGCTCAACGGCAAACTTATCGGTTCTGCTCAGCGTGTTCCTGTTCCGACAGGTTCTACAACAATCCTTACAGCTGTTGTTAAGGGCGCAGACGTTACAGTTGACGGCATCAACGCTGCTATGAAAGCTGCTGCTTCCGAGAGCTTCGGCTACAACACAGATCCTATCGTTTCATCTGACGTTATCGGCATGAAATACGGCTCACTCTTTGATGCTACTCAGACAATGGTATCAAAGATCGCTGACGACCTTTATGAGGTTCAGGTTGTTTCATGGTATGACAATGAAAACAGCTACACAAGCCAGATGGTAAGAACAATCAAATATTTTGCAGAGCTTGCATAATTTGATTAACTTCATATAAGTTTTGCCCCTGAGCGAAAACGCTCAGGGGCATTATTTTTTCGTGCGGTTAGATGAATCAGAATATATCATTCTCTTTCGTCTGTAACTATATGTTCAATTCCGCAATGCTCGTTTTGCAGATACTCCTTCATAAACGAAGGATACGCTTTGTATTTATCAAGATCCTTAATCGAAATCCAGTGCATCGTTTCTCTGACGCCCTGCGTAAAGCTATTGCTGTTAAGTTCTTTTGTTCCTCTCGGTTTCATAATAAAATACAAAGCTATCTCATGACAGTCCCTGTTTTTCAATGTACCGCCTTTTTCGCAGAAGAAATTCTCATGAATAACGGCAAGACGATCTATTTCATACTTTACTCCGGTCTCTTCAAAAACTTCTCTTTTCACAGCTTCTTCCGCATTTTCTCCCATATAAACGGCGCCACCGATAGAATAGAAATAATCATCTGTTTCATTCCCTGCAAGAAGCACACAGTTATCTTCAACAATTATTGCCGCAGCTCTGTATCTAAACCACTTTTTTCCTTTATTGAAACCACAATCATATTCCATAATGTTTCCTCCTCAAAGCCAGATTTGTTGAAGTACCGATTCGCCGCTGTTGAAATATCAACAGAAATTCCATATCACTTATGAATAAGCGTCAGAAACGCTCCGGTTTAAGAAAAATCAGAAGTTATCTGTTTTCCTTTATCATCATTACCGTAACAATCGCAAGCAAAATCAGGGACGCCCATATCGTTTTGGTATAAAACACATTCGATAATATACCTCCTGCTCCTGCTCCGATTGCAAAAAACAGAATGATTCCGAAAAAATGAAGAGCTTTGTTCAGGGACTCTTTGTCCTTATTTCTTAGGAATTGAGACAAGCTCTCTGTGCCGCTTCTCAGATTTCCGATACACATCGTGCTGGCATATCCGTATCCATGTACCTTTCTGAACGCCTGAACCTGCATTGCGCACGCAAAGGAAACCAGTATATTTGCAGCGATGTTCAGATTGGTCGGCATAAATCCGACAACGCCAAGTAATACCATTTCAATCAGCAGTATGAACTGTCTCCAATGAACGCTTTTGCTGATTTTTAATCTATGCTCGATTTGTTCCGTTATAAAAACTCCTGCGGCGAACGAAATCAAAGGAAGCATAAAGCGGATTCCGTCACCCCAGTTTCTCATCATGAAGTTCTGGCTCATAAGAACAACGTTGCCGGTTTGCGCATTCGCAAATACGTTTCCTCTCACATTATAAGTGTAGGCATCCTGCAAGCCGCCTGAAAAGGATAATAATGCGCTCAACCTGAAGCTTTCCGATGTCTGCATATCAGTTTTCTCTCCCTTTAAATTCAGTTTTGTGCCGTACCGATTATATCACGCCGCTGTTTAAATATCAATAGAAACGCCATAGCGCTTCTGAATGAACATCAGAAATACTATGGCGAAAAACTCTTTATTCATTTTCTGAGTCAAAAAAATCTTTCAGATTTTTCATTAAGACTTTTCGGGCGTTTTCAAGCGGACCTTCAAGCTGGCATCCTGCCGCCCTTGCGTGACCGCCGCCGCCCATTTTTGAACAAAGCTCAGACGCATCAATCGGGGCATGAGTACGCAGGGAAACCTTGAAATTTCCATCAGGCTTCTCACGCATGGTGATTCCTATCAGCACGCCTTCAACCTGACGAGGAAGCGCCGCTATTCCGTCGCACTCGCTTTCATCAGAGCCTGTTTTATCAAAAATATCCTGCGTAATTGTTATCATTGCGCATCTGTCGTCAAAGAGCATCTGCATATTTGCAAGGCACTCTCTTTCAAGCGCCGCATACGATTTTGTTTTTGTTTCAAACATCACCGTGTTGATCGCAGCGTTATCCGCACCTGCTTCTATCATTTCCGCCGCCATACGAAGCGTTCTCGGCGTTACGTTTGAGTAACGGAAACAGCCTGTGTCGGTCGAAAGTCCCGTGTAGATTCCGTTCGCTATTTCAGGCGTCACTTCCTGACCGAGCTCACGGATAACCTGAAGAACAACTTCGCTTGCCGCAGCCGCTTTTGCATCAACAATGGTGCTTTTTGCAAAAAATTTGTTTGACGGGTGATGATCGATAGAAAGGTCGATCCTGTCTTTAAAAAGCTCCTCGTTCTTTTTGCCGAGCAGCTTTGTATCCGCAACGTCGACAGCAGTAATAAATTCCGGCTCAAAAGACTGCTCGTCTACGCCTTTAAGAAGATAGTCAAACTTATGGGGAATTTCATCAGAACAGCTTACGTTCGCCTTTTTGCCCATAGCTCTGAGCGCACGGCAAAGAGAATATCCGCAGCCGAGCGTATCCCCGTCAGGATGACCGTGAACGAGAATCAGTATATTATCCTGTTTTTTAAGAAGCTCGGCAGCCGCCGACGGTGTTTCAATTATTGTCATCGTCAGTCCTCAAATCGTCCATAATTTTAACAATGCTCATACCGTGCTCTATTGAATCGTCCGCTATGAATTTCAGCTCCGGAGTTTTTCTGAGATGAAGCCGTTTGCCGATTTCACGGCGGATATATCCCGTTGCGCTTTCAAGCCCTTTAACGGCGTTCTTTGCAGCGGCAAGTCCTTCAATAGCGCTAATATAAACTTTTGCAAAGGATGCGTCGGAAGATACGTCAACTCTGACAACGGTCAGAAGCTTATCCATAACCCTGGGGTCTTTGAGTTCCCTGATCACCGCTATAACTTCTCTTTTGATGTCTTCCGATATTCTGTCAATTCTGTATCCTGCCATAACCGTCACCTGAATTATTCACGGTATTCTTCAACAATATACGCCTCAAAAATATCTCCCTCTTTAATGTCGGAGAATTTATTAAGACCGATACCGCATTCATAGTTGCTTGCGACTTCTTTTACGTCGTCCTTGAATCTGCGAAGTGAAGAAATCTCATCCTCAGCAACAACAATGCCGTCGCGTACAACTCTGATTTTGCTGTTTCTTGTAACTTTACCTTCCGTAACGTAGCATCCTGCGATTTTGCCGACTGAGGAGATCGTGATAACGTTTCTGACCTCGATCTTGCCCTGGTCAACGTCACGGTATTTCGGAGCAAG
Organism: Oscillospiraceae bacterium; assembly: GCA_902789095.1. Taxonomy (GTDB): domain Bacteria; phylum Bacillota; class Clostridia; order Oscillospirales; family Acutalibacteraceae; genus CAG-488. The sequence goes on from CADAMY010000002.1 coordinate 26,520, forward strand.
CATACCCTTGATAGCCGCTTCAACGTCTTCCATACAGTCATAGATAACTCTGTACATACGCATTTCAACACCGTCACGCTCAGCAAGAGTTTTTGCAACTGAATCGGGGCGAACGTTGAAGCCGACGATAATTGCATTTGAAGCGTTGGCAAGCATAACGTCTGATTCGCTGACTGCGCCTACGCCGCTGTGGATCACGTTTACTCTTACTTCGTCGTTTGAAAGCTTTTCAAGGTTCTGTTTAACGGCTTCCGCCGAGCCCTGAACGTCAGCTTTTACAATTATGTTAAGGTCTTTCAGCTCGCCCTCTTTAAGTGAGGAGAAGAGATTGTCAAGAGTAACCTTCTGAACTGCTTTGAACTGCTCTTCCTTAGCGCTCTGTTTCCTCTGTTCAACAAGCTCACGGGCAAGTTTTTCATCAGATACTGCGTCGAATACGTCGCCTGCCTGCGGAACTTCCGAAAGTCCCATGATTTCAACGGGAACTGACGGTCCTGCGTCTTTAACGCTTTCGCCCTTATCGTTTTTCATAACTCTTACACGGCCTACCGAAGTACCCGCAACGATAATATCGCCTGAATGAAGAGTACCTTTCTGAACGAGAAGAGTTGCGATAGGACCTCTGCCCTTATCAAGTCTTGCCTCGATAACGATACCTTTTGCGGCTCTGTCGGGGTTGGCTTTGAGTTCCTGCATTTCTGCTACGAGTAGTATTGATTCAAGAAGCTGGTCGATACCCATATGAGTTTTTGCAGATACGGGAACGCAGATAACGTCGCCGCCCCATTCTTCGGGAACGAGCGAATGCTCTGTGAGCTGCTGCTTGATTTTTTCGGGATTAACGTCGGGCTTATCCATTTTATTTATGGCAACTATAATGCTGACTCCTGCCGCTTTTGCGTGGTTGATAGCTTCGATCGTCTGCGGCATTATACCGTCATCCGCCGCGACAACAAGAACGGCAATATCAGTAGCCTGAGCTCCTCTGGCTCTCATTGAAGTGAAAGCCGCATGACCGGGAGTATCAAGGAAAGTGATTTTCTGACCGTTGAGGTCAACTCTGTAAGCGCCGATATGCTGTGTGATTCCGCCGGCTTCGGTTGACGTTACAGACGTATGTCTAATAGCGTCAAGAAGCGACGTTTTACCGTGGTCAACGTGACCCATAACAACAACAACGGGGTCACGGGGCTGAAGAACTTCGTCATTGTCTTCGCTGTCGTCAATGATTCTGTCCTCAATCGTTACAACAACTTCCTTCTGGCATTTTGCGCCGAGCTCAGTTGCAACTATTTCAGCCGTATCGTAGTCGATAACTTCATTTACCGTAGCCATCTGACCGAGGGCAAAGAGTTTTTTGATAACTTCCGCCGCCGTCATATGAAGCAGCTCGGCAAGCTCGCCGACAGTGATTTCCTCGGGTACGGTAATGACCATCTGCGGTTTCTTTGCTCTTTCAGCAGCGATTCTCTTAAGACGCTCTGCTTCTGTTTCACGTCTTGAAGAGCGCATACCCTGCTTGCGGTACTGCTGTGATTTCTGCTTTATCTTCTGCTTGTTTACCATACGGTCAGTACGCATTGTGTTGTTGACAGGAGAGATGTTTTCATATTTTTCGTTGTATTTTTCAAGGTCAACGTTGTTGGCTCTCGTATCAACCGTTCTTGCTTCGCCCTTTGTCCTTCTCTGAGGAGCGGCATTGGGGTCTTTTTCTTTCTTCTGCTTTTTAGGTGCGTTTGCAAAAGAAATATCGTCTTTTTTGCCGTCTGCGGGTTTTGCAGGTTTTTTCCTGTCGCCTGCCGCAGGGGCTTTCTGAGCTTTTGCAGACTGTGCTTTTTCCTTAGCAGGAGCTTTTTCTGCTTCGGGAGCTTTAGTTTCTGCTTTCTCTTCTTTTTTCTCTGCCTTTTTCGGCTTTTCCTCTGCCATGGCAAAATAAGCGTCAAAAGACTCTACTTCGTTCTCTTTTGTAAACGTATCAAAAATGATATCAAGCTCTTCCTCTTCAAGAGCGGTCATATGTTTTTTAGGCTCGTCAAAATATTTCGCAAGCAGATCGACCACCTTTTTGCTCTGCATACCGAAATCCTTGGCAACCTCATGTACTCTGTATTTACTTATCATAGGCTTCTACCTCCGCGAATGTGGTTTTGTTAATACTTTTCATTACCGACCCGGCAAATCCCGGATCATTTACTGTCAAAATCCCTGCTTTATATCCTGTAATCCGGTTTATTTCGTTAATGGTAAGATCCAATCTTTCAACCGGAACATCATACTGTTTACACAGATTAAAAAACTCATCAAAGACTCTGTCGGAAGACTCTTCGCTGATAAGACACAAACTTGCCTTTTTTGTTCTGACGGAATCCTTGCAGGCATCGTGCCCCATGCTGAGCTTGTTTGCCCTGCGGCACAGACCGAGAATGTTTAAATCACTGCCCACTTTCCGTCAGCTCCTGTTCCATTTTATTATAAACCTCGTCGGGAATGGCACACTCAAAAGCTCTTTCTATTCTCTTTGATTTCTGCGCTTTTTTAAGGCACTGAACATCACGGCAGACATAAGCTCCTCTGCCGTTCTTTTTGCCGGTAAGGTCAAGAAAGATCTCGCCCTCCGGACTTCTTACGACACGGACAAGCTCTTTTTTTGGTTTCATTTCTCCGCAGCCCGTGCACTTTCTCATGGGTATTTTTTTCTTTTGCATAATGCGCCTCCTTTACTCAGGATTATTCGGGAATTATAATACAATCGCAGGAGCTTCCTTGCCGCTTTCGGGCTTGATGTCTATCTTCCAGCCGGTAAGCTTTGCCGCAAGACGGGCATTCTGGCCCTTGTTGCCTATGGCAAGAGAGAGCTGCATATCGGGAACTATTACGCTGCACATTTTTTCACCTGATTCGTCAACCGTAACGGATACGACCTCAGCGGGAGCAAGGGCAGCCGCAATAAATTCCGCAGGATTTTCGCTGTATTTTACAATATCTATCTTTTCGCCGCCGAGAAGGTCGACGACCTTGCCGACACGGGCGCCTCTCGGACCTATGCAGGCGCCGACAGCGTCAACGTTTTCATCAGCGGAATAGACGGCGATTTTCGTTCTTGATCCGGCTTCTCTTGAAACGGATTTTATTTCAACCGTTCCGTCATAAATCTCGGGAACTTCCGTTTCAAAAAGACGCTTAACAAGACCCGGATGAGTTCTTGAAATTGTAGCTCTGGGCAATCTGCGTGAAGAATCTCTGACGTCGGCAACGTAAACTTTGATAAGGTCGCCGGGATGAAGAACTTCGTCGGGAAGCTGTTCGCTTCTGAGAAGGATCTCGTTTGCATTTCCGATTTCAACAAATGCGTCGAGTGATTCGGGATCAACTCTTGAAACCTTAGCTGTAACGATCTCCTGATTCTTGCTCTGGATCTCTGCTTTCATTCTGCCGTGTTCAGCCTCGCGGATGCCCTGGCGGATAACGTGCTTGCCTTTGTCGGCAGCGATACGGCTTACTTCCTTTGTTTCAAGCTCTATTTCTATTATATCGCCGGGCATAGCCGTTGATTTATACTTCTGAGCCTGCTCAACGAGAATATCCTCATCGGGATCCGAAATTTCGCTTACAACGTTCTTTCTTACAAAAACACGCATTGTTTCTTTTGCAGGGTCAAGCTCGCAGAAAACAATGTCTTTATTGTTGAAATCACGTTTAACTGCCGTAACAAGCGCTCTCTGGATTCCTTCGCAAAGGACGTCCATATCAATCCCTTTTTCTTTTACAAGAGCTCTGAGCGCCGCAAATAATTCTTTGTTAACCATTATTTTCTCCTCCAAAATCATCAAGCTTTATATATGATGTTTCTTTTTTGTTTATAACGAGTCCGCTTCCGTCAGCAAAAGAAATATGAACGTTACCGCCCTCATATTCCTCAAGTATTCCCGAAAACTCGCGTTGACCGTCAAGCGGTCTAATAAGTTTTATTTTGATTTTTTTGCCGATACACTCTTCAAAATGGCTGTCTCTTTTCAGATCTCTTTCGATTCCGGGTGAAGAAACCTCAAGGCAGTAGCTTTGTTCGATAGGATCAGCGTCGTCAAGCGGTTTATCAAGCGCATGGCTCATATCAACGCAGTCGTCAATGGAAACTCCGCCGTCTTTATCAATAAAAACACGAAGATACCAGTTGGCGCCCTCTTTTTCAAACCTGACGTCCCACAGCCTGAGACCGAGCTGTTTTGCTATCGGCTCGGCAATATCCCATACGGTGTTTACGGTTGATCCGCCTTTACCTTTGGATGCCATAAAAAAGCCTCCTTTTCTCTTTACTTTTTAAAATCAGATCAACAACATAAAAGAGCGGGTCGCCCCACTCTTTTAATCAATCATTCATCTTACTTTCATTGTCAGTATTTTAACACAACAATTTAAAAATATCAATACCTTTTTTAAAAAAACATAATAATGAGCTTATTTTGACTCAGTTTTATCCTTTTTAAAAGATTTAAGCGGATTTTCCGGCTTTACGCCGCCTGTAAGCAGACCGTTAATATACATAATATAAGCCGCAAGAATGGAAATAACTATGCAGACGGGGATAAGCGTGCCTGTTTTCATATTGCCGTCAATTACAACGAGGATGATCGCAGTAAGAATCGGTATTATTGAAATACGCCAGTGCTTTGCAAAGTAGCCTGCGCCGAGCGCTCCGAAAAGAGCGGGAATAACCTGCTTGAAAGCAGGTGCAAAAGGCGAGCCTTCCGCAGTTATTTTTGAAAGCAGGGGAGACATCGCAACAACGCCTACCGCAAGAATTACAGTTGTAACGATAGCCGAAGAAGCTACAGCAATAGTTGAAATTACTTCATCCTCTTCCGTGCCGTTTTTGACGTGCGCATTTTCTTTTGCGTTAAGAGCGCAGGGAAGCTTGAGGTTTGTAATATTGCCTGTTACAAAAGCAAGATATGTAGCGCCCGTGCCGAGCATCGGAGCGTAAACGATTATTTCAAGTACTGCCGTTGTCCAGAAAATCGGAACAACGCCGCGAAGTCCGATAAGCACCTGTCTTGCTTCAGGCCATGCGTCATAATGAAGGCATATTGCTATGGGCAGAGAAATAAGAACGCAGATAGCCGTTACCGAAAAAATTCTTCCCCATGTGTGAGTTCTGTCTATATACGATCTTTTCATGATACAGGCCTCCATTCTATCTGAGCAATCTCAGGCGAAATATTGTAAATGAGCATCGCCATACCCATGCCTATAAACATACTGATAGGCATAATAAACGTTTCGAGCTTTGTGAGCTTGAATTTTTTGCACAGCCATTGCAGAAGCATAAACACGACTATGGAAGTTATCAGAACGGAAACCGAAAGAACTCCGGCGCCCATACTGTTTTTATCGGGGATCGCCTGGCCGTTGATTTTGAGCGTAGGCGCTTTACCGGCAACGGAAACACCGATAAATGCTGCAACAAGGCCTATAAAAGTTGCGGCGGAAATAATATCGCCGAATTTGCCGTCGCCGCCTGCGGTGGAAACTTTGCCCATTTTTTTCTGTATAGTTTTAAGCAGCAGAGGAAGCAGGAATAAAGGCGAAATACTGCCGAGAGTCATTACCCATGAAACAGCGGCAAAAATTCTCGGATCTTCAATTGATTTGCCGAAAATCGCTCCGCTTCCCTCAAAGCCTTCCATAGCTGCCTGAGCGGCGGTAACTTCATACTGAAGGTTGCCGATAACCGTAAGGCGAATCCACGGAAGCACAAGACCGAGAGTACCTGCGAGAGTAATTACGGTTGCGAGGATCGCTATTGCAGGCGCTATTGTAAATAATGCGCTTGACGTTACAGTGTTTTTAAGGTCCGATGTTTTCATGCCGATTTCCTTGCCGCGGCGCCAGGCTCTTACCATAAAGAAAACTGACTGCGCAATAACAAATAAGATGATAAATCCGGCAATGGCATACATAAATTTGCTTTCTTTAAAATCCATTGTATCACTCCTGTTAAATGGTTTTGATAACCTCAAGCAGAATATCGGAAAGCGCCGTTTCCGCAAGGTCATTCATCTGTTTATAATCCTCGGCAGCGGAATCCTCGCTGTCGTCAGATACTTTTCTGATGCTCAGGAACGGAACGTCACAACTGTAACATACGCTTGCGATAGCTCCTGTTTCCATATCAAATGTATTGATGCCGAAAAGACGGTAATACTCTTCTTTCATTTCGTCTTTTGTAATGAAGAAATCGCCCGTGCCGCATTTAAGACGGCGGATATTCATGCCCTCCGGAATTTTGGAAAGCAGGTCTTCGCTCGCTTCATAAACGTAGACCTGACCCGGTTTTTCACCGAGCTGTCTGCCGAGAACTCTCAAATCAAAATCGCATTCACGAAAGCTCGTTCCCGCAAAGACCGTGCCTCTGTTTACGCCTTTGATTCCGCCGGAAAGACCGATGTTTATTATGCAGTCGGGTTTTTCTCTTTCTATAACCATTGCAGTTGCGGCGGCGGCATTCGTTTTGCCTATCATGCATCTTGCTGCAAAAACGTCTTTGCCGTATGCGCTGAAGCTGAGCGTTTCATATTTATTCATTTCGCCGCTTTTTGCTCCGAATGTTTCTGCGGCATTTTTAAGCGGAAGAAATTCCATATCGTCCGCAATAATAACTCCTATTTTTTTATAATCCATATCTGCCTCCGGAAATTAAATAATATTTATTATACATTATTGCAAATACATGTGTCAATAATTGAAATGGATGTTAAAGCAAAAAAATTACCCGGAGTTTCCGGGTAATTAAGAATAAAAAATATTATCTTTTAAGCGAATCTATCATTGTAAACAAATCGTCATAAAATTTATGCGTTTCATCAGCGCCAGAGGTCATACCGATAACCGTTCCGTGATGGCCTTTTCTTGTACCCATAAAGTACCATTTGCCTTTTTTAATATCGGTTTTTTCCGTGTATTCCTCAAATTCCTCTCCTGCCGGATTCCTTGCGGAAACAACGCTGACAAGTCCGTCGTTCGGCTGCCATGTTTCGTCAATAATTATCCCGTCCTTCGTCGTCGTGCCCTTGAAGCTTCCCATTGCCAGAGCGAAAGGATAAAGTACGGGCAGAGTGCCGCTGTCAGGAACCTGAGAAGAAACAAGCGTGCCCTGCTTCGTTGTACAGTAAGCGTAAGAAAAATAATATACTCCGTCAACCGCCTTGACGTAACTGTTTATCTTTGCCGCTCCGTCAGGTGATAAATCGTAGCCTGCATGATCCGTTCCGAGAGAAAAGAACGATTCAAGAGTTTCATCAATATTAAGACTGCCGTCCGCAGGATTTATGCCGAACTGATCGAGCATAAAATCATATACTCCGCTAACGCCCTGACCGACGCCTGCCGCCGCAAAGCAGAAGGACGATAAAATCTGCGTGGCGGATTTGCCGCCGATACTGCCGATGGAATCAAGCACACAGGTAAGAGTTGAGCCGTTGTGAGGAGCGCAAAGCGTTGTTACGCTGTTTACCCAGTCGCCCTTGCCGCCCGTGAAAAGCGGCGACGTATCCTTGCCAGCTGCGTCAACTTCTTCCTTGCTTCCGTTTGCCATAAGCCACGCAAGCGTTCTTACCGCGGCGCCGCCGAAGCTATGACCGACGAGATTTATTTTTATTATCTGTCCGCCGTTCTGTTTTGTGCCCCAGCCCTCAAACATCGGCTTTTCATACGTTCTGCCGAAGCGCTCGTGGTTATGCGCTTTAGAATGGGCTTCGCCGTAATCCACTCTCGTGCCGGTAAGCTGAGCGTAAAGCTCACAAACTCTGTCCCAGTTGCTGGAAACGGGGCCTACGGTAGGCTCGTATACTTCATATCCTTCGCCTTCAAGATAGTTTTTAAGACTTCCTGTCTCTGCGCCCCAGTATTCTGAAATTTTATTTGTGCCGGATTCGCTGCCCCAGCCGCCGAGACCGTGAACGAGAACATAAGGATATTTTACCTTGCCGCCGTTAAGCGCCCACCATGCTTCTTTAATTCCTCCGTAGTGAAAAGCGGCAAACAATCCGCTGACTATGACTGCAAAAACCAGCACAAGTGCGATTATTTTTACCATTGCTTTTTTATTTTTCGGAGCAGGCGGATTATCGCTTTTTTCAGGCTGAACAGGATCGCTTTCTGCAGGCTCACCCGTTTCATTTGCCTGCTCATTTTTTTCTTCTGCCGATTCAACGTCTTCAAATTCCATCGGCGGATCTTCTTTTAAAAGATAGTCTGTCGTCACTCCGAAAAGCTCGCTCATAGCGATGATTTTATCAGTATCGGGCAAGCTTGCGCCTGACTCCCATTTTGAAACTGACTGACGAGATACGTCAAGAGCTTCTGCAAGCGCTTCCTGCGAAAGACCTTTTTCTTTTCTGAGATTTATTATTTTTTCATTAAGATTCATACCGTTCCCTCCGATCCTGAGTTTATTATACTTAAATGCCAAAAAAATTGCAACAAATTCTGCTTTACAAGTAAAAAATAATATGTAAACTCTGCTTTACATCAGAAAAATTTATGCTTTTTTGTATATTTAACCTGATTTGACACACAATACAGACAAATTGATTGAAAAGGGAGTAAATATATGAAAGCAACAGGAATCGTCAGAAGAATCGACGACCTCGGAAGAGTCGTCATTCCGAAAGAAATACGCAGAACGATGCACATAAAAGAGGGCGCTCCGCTTGAAATTTTTACCGACACTCAAGGCGGAGTAATATTCAAAAAATATTCGCCCGTAGGTGAGCTGACAGACATTACCGACCAGTATGCAGACGTGCTTTACAGAAGCGTGACAATGCCCGTTATTATATGCGACAGGGATCATGCGATTTCGGTAGCGGGAATATCAAAAAGAGAATTTGCCGACAGACGAATCAGCACGGAGCTTGAAGAGCTTATGGAAGAGCGTTCAAACTTCATCCGCACACAAGGCGAAAAGCTCATGCCGATCGAGGGAGTAAATCACAATGCGGCAGTCGCCGTTCCTATCATCAGCAGCGGCGACGTACTCGGCGCAGTCGTGCTTCTTTCAGCGGAAGGAGTCCAGCCGACGCAGACGGATATGAAGCTCACGCAGGTAGCGGCATCGTTCATCGGCAAACAGATGGAAGACTAAAACAAAAAACGGGCAGCCCGAAGACTGCCCGTAATCTATTATGCCAATGCGCTCAGCACGCCTGCGAAAACGCCTAAAAACATAAGCGCCGCAAGCACAAGAGCTATTATTCTAACTACTTTTCTGTCCATTATTCTACACCGATAAAGCCTTTCATTGACGCGCTGATTTCATCCGTAAGCTTCTGCGCATCTTCTCTTGTTTTTCCTACTGCCGTAATATAAATCTTGATTTTCGGCTCGGTACCCGACGGACGGATAATTGCACCGTTGCCGCCCGGCAGAGCAAATGCAAGCACATTAGACTTCGGCAGATCAAGCTTTGATTTTTCGCCGGTCTTAGTATCAACCGCTTCGCTTATAAGATAATCCGAAACCTTTGTGACTTTCATTCCCGCGATTTCCATAGGCGGATTTTCACGAAGGGAAGCCATGATGCCCTTCATTTTATCCATTCCGTCTGCGCCTGCAAAGCCGAAGTTGAGCAGAGTATTCATATACATACCGTACTGAGCATAAATATCCTGCATTACCTGATAGAGATTTTTGCCCTCTTTCGCTTTATAATACGCCGCCATTTCGCATATAAGCGACGCGCCGTTTACAGCGTCCTTATCTCTTGCGTGAATACCTGTAAGATAGCCGTAGCTCTCTTCCATTCCGAGAATGAAGCGATCGACCTCGCCCTTTGATTCAAGCTCAGTTACAAGCTCGCCGATATATTTGAAGCCTGTAAGCAGGTCATATATTTCACAGTTATACTTTTCGGCAACTGCGTTGATGAGGTTTGTTGTAACGATAGTTTTGATTATCGCCGGTCTTTCAGGCAGAGTGCCCTGCTCCTTTTTGCACGAAAGCAGATACTGAGCCAGCAATACGCCTACTTCGTTGCCTGTCATGAGTTTATATTCGCCGCCGTCGTTTACGGCAATGCCAACACGGTCGCAATCGGGGTCGGTCGCAAGAAGCAGATCTCCGCCGATTTCGTCGGCAAGCTTAATCGCCTCTTCAAACGCCTGTCTGATTTCGGGATTCGGATAAGGACAGGTCGGAAAATGACCGTCGGGATTTTCCTGAGAAGGAACGACCGTTACGTCTTTAAAGCCCATTTCATTAAGAATGTGACGCACCGGCTTGTTGCCCGTACCGTTAAGAGGAGTATAGATGATTTTAAGGTCGCTCTTTGCCGAATATTCGGGGTTGATGCACTCGCCCAGCACGGCTTTATAGAATTCATCATAAGTATCTTTGCCGATATACTCGATCATTCCGTTTTCAATGCCTTCGTCAAAGCTGAGCGTTTTAACGCCTGTGAACATATCGACCTTCTGCATATAAGCGTAGGTTTTTGCAGCGCCTTCGTCAGTCATCTGATAGCCTTTTTCATCATAGCATTTATAACCGTTATACTGCGACGGGTTGTGACTGGCTGTGATAACTATGCCCGAACTGCACTTTTTCTGACGGACTGCAAAAGAAAGCATCGGAGTCGGAACAAGCTCCGGATAAAAATAAACTTTTATTCCGTTGCCCGCAAGAACTTCCGCTGCACTTTTGGCAAAAACGTCGGAATTTATTCTTGAATCGTGAGCTATTGCAATCGACGGATTTTCAAACGTTTCGTTAAGATAATCAGCGAGTCCCTGCGTTGCCTGATTGACGGTGAAAACGTTCATTCTGTTTGTGCCTGCGCCGAGAACTCCTCTGAGTCCTCCCGTGCCGAATTCGAGATTGCGGTAAAAACGGTCAAGGATTTCATCCTCATTATCCTTTACCGAAACAAGCTCGTCGTAAATTTCTTTATAGTCTTTTGTTTTTTCGAGCCAGAGAGAATAAAGCTCTTTTATATTGTTCATATACGGGCCTCCTTATGATTTGTTTTTGGATTTCATCTGTTTTTTTGCTTTTCTTTTTTCAAAAACGTGGTTTCTTCTGAATGCTGTTATAAACATTCCCAAAACAGCGCCTGCGGCGGCAAAAATCATATCCACCATCGTATCCACAAGACCTGCTTCTGTAAAAAACATTGAGCGCTGAAGATTAAGACCGTAAAGCCTGTCCATAGTAAATTCGTATAATTCCCAGCCCACAGCAATAGTTACGGAAAATCCGAGCGCAAAAAGTGACGCAAGAGCGGGACTTATACGCTTGTCCTTGGGCTGTTTTGCCTGAATCGTTACGGCAAGCTCATATCCGCCGACAGAGCCGATGAATCCGGCAAAAAAATGCTCAGGCAGGTCAATATACTCAAACGTCGTGAATTTATTGACGGTTGATCCGACAACAACGCCGAAACAAATAAATAGATTGAGATAAGTATGAAGATAATACGGCGCTCTTGTAATGAAGCTCCTGCCTCCGAAAAGCTGGAACATATCCCACAGATGCGTAAATATTATGGCGAACATCGCCTCCAAAAATTCAGTTGTATGCCCCATGAACATCATAACGCCGCCCCATAAAAAAAGCAGCCCTCTGCATATCCACCAGGTGATCTGATGCGATTTCGGTATAACGGGTAATCTGTTTAACTGTTTCATTCTGTTAACCGCCTGACGTTAATTGTATACTTTTTCTGTTGCTAAAAGCACCCGCCGCACGGCAGGTGCCCCTGAATCAATATTGATAGCCGCATTTTTCGATCAATGCTTTTGCGTAAGCGACTGTGTTTGTATAAATCTTTCTGCCTATGCCGATGATGTATTCATCCTTCGACGCTCCGCAAAGCTTGGCAAACTCCGCCCCTGCTGTATCTGCGCTCTCACCGTTCTTTTTGAATGCGACACGGTAGAAAGAATACGCCGCGCCGCTTGTAAGGTTTTTGTAATAATCCGGCTCGTTGCGTTTAATTGCGTCATACATCGACTTGCGTGCAAAATCTATCAGGAAAGAATCTTTGATCTCTTTTTTTATTGTTCTGCCGCATAAAAAGTGAATAAGAACACGCGCCTGGTATAAAACAGACGATTCTACACTGTCCTGCCCGCCGAGAATACAAAGATCCTCATCGGTAGGCTTCAAAGCCGCAAATATTCCGCCCAGTTTTTCAGCCTTTTCTTTGTTGCCGTTTGTTTCGTTGAAATCTATATGCTCAACAAGGCTTTCAAAATCCGGACTTTCATCCTGCCTGCCCTGACCGTATATCTTAATGTCTTCATCAAATGACGGAATCATAAGATAACCTCTTTCGGAATTATTCAGCTTCTGCGGCTGCTTTTTTCTTTCTTTTCTGTCTTGCTTTATAGCTCATAAGGTCATTGAACTGCTTTTCGGGCGTGGAATAACTGCCTACGCTGACACATTCCGTATTGAATCTGCCTTTGAAGCCGCTGCCGCCCGTGGCAAGAAGCTTATTCTTTTTAGCGTACGCCGCAAGATACTGCGTCTGCTCTTCAGTATTGCCGGGAGTCCATACTTCTATACCGTCAAGTCCTGCCTTTACAAGCTTTTCCATAATATCATAAGAAGAATATTTGCCGGGATTTGCAAGCACGGCGATGCCGCCTGCTTCGTGGATAGCCTCAAGCACGCTGACAGAATCCTCAAACTTCGGTCTGACGGAGATGCTTCCTGCGGATTTGCCGAAAAGTTTTTTGTAAAGATTGCCGCAAATCGTCGTATCAAGACCGCTTTCAACAAGAGCAGACATAATATGGCTGGGATAAACGTTTGTTGAACCCTGAGCGCATTTAAGAATAAAATCCGGTGTGATCGGGAAACGCTGCGACGCCTTGAGCATCATATACTGAGCCGCTTTTTTTCTTGCGATTAAATTCCTGTGGCAAAGCCCCTCAAGCCTGTCCGGAAAATCGCTCATATAGCAAAGGATGCTGACCTCTTCGCCCGTTTCGCTGTCCGACGATGATATTTCAACCCCGTGAATGAGCGTAATGCCGTGGCGGTCACCTATAATCTTTGCTCTAATATTTCCTGCCATACAATCATAATCGGTAATCGATAGCGCCGTAACTCCGCGTTTTTTGGCAAGGTTTATTATATCCTCAATGCCCATTGAACCGTCTGATAATTTTGTGTGGCAATGTAAATCCGCTAACACATGAATGACCTCCCCATCCTCTTTTGGGTAAAAATGCCCTTGATAACATAATACTGAATTATTATACATCAGGTACAGAAAAAAATCAAGGGATTTTTAAGATGTTTTTGTCAAAAAATGTGTTATCTGCTTATGTTTTCAGCCGGTTTCAGCAAAAAACGCTCTCTATTATTTTATTGCATTTGTCAGGTGAATAGATCCAGTGGTCGATATGCTCGCTGTCCGTATAGTACCTGAGCTGAGGATTCGGGTACTGCGCGTCGAAAGAGTCGACAATTATCAGCTTTATTTTCATCCTTTCAGGCACTATGCTTTTTATATAAACGCCTGCGTGAGACCCTGCCTGAACGCCCGGCGCATACTCCGCAAGTCCCGCAAGATTCGGCGCAAGCTCAACGAAAATTCCGTAGTTTTCAATCGAGCGCACTATTCCCGGCACGGTTTCGCCTGCCGTAAACTCGCCTGCATTTTGTTCCCAAGTGCCGAGAAGCTCTTTGTGGCTGAAAGTCAGCCTGCCGAATTCGTCTATCGACTTTACGATCACCTTTATTATCTGTCCTGCGGTGAATCTTACCGAAGGATGCGGAATCCTCGATACTGAAATGCTGTCTATCGGAAGAAGTCCGTTTATACCTGCCCCGATGTCAAGGAATACGCCGAAGCTTTCCATATGAGCTACTCTCGCTTTTATTACGTCGCCCGGTCTGAGATGAGACACATATTCCTCCATGCATTCCTGCTGAACAGCCTTTCTTGACAGCAGGGCAAACTCTCTGCCTTCAGGGTCCCGGCTGAATCCCATTATTTTAAAAACGACAGGTTTGTTTACTCTTGAAATAAGAGCTATATCCCTTACCGAGCCGTCGTCAATGCCGATTGCGCCCTCGCTGTGAGGAATTATTCCGTACATACAACCGAGATCAACTTTTAAATTATGCTCTCTGTCGCAGAGCATTGCCCTCGCTTCAAGGATTTTACCAGTAAAGCACGCCTCTCTGAGCGAAGAGGGCGACTCAAAAGCCTCTTTGTTTGATTTTTCGCTGATTAGCTGTCCTTCCGGTTTAAAAATATTCATAGTTTTACCACCTTTGTTTTTTCATGCCGCAAGAAATGCGGTCTGTTTTGACTTTATATTATATGCGTCCGGAGCATTTATATATTCTTTGTGATTATTTCAAAAAAATGGTGACATTTTAATATATATATGTTATAATATATAAGATTATATTTAAGGAGCCGTATTTATGGATGTTCAGGTAGGGGACATAGTAGTGATGAAAAAGAATCACCCATGCGGAAACAACCGTTTTATTATTGAGCGGGTCGGTATGGATTTTAAGATCCGATGTGAAAAATGCTCCCGCGAGGTTATGATTCCCCGTTCCAAAGCCGAAAAAAATATCAAAAAGATCATCAGGGATGATGAATTGTAGCGCCGTGTAAAAATAATTAAATTTTTACAGGAGGTTATTTATTATGCTTGAAAAGCTTGAAGCTATTGAAGAAAAATTTGAACAGATAAATTCACAGCTTTTTGACCCCGACGTTGTGTCGGATATTGAAAAATACAAAAAGCTTATGCAGGAATCGAAGCATCTTACGCCGATCGTTGAAAAATACCGTGAGCTGAAAAAAGCGAAAAAGGATTATGAAGAATCAAAAGAACTGCTTGACGCAGGCGGACTTGACAAGGACTTCCGTGAAATGGTCGTTGAACAGCTCGACGAAAGCGGCGCAGATATAGAAAGAATCAACGAAGAGCTTAAAATCCTTCTCCTGCCCCGTGACCCGAATGATGACAGAAACGTTATTGTTGAAATCAGAGGCGGCGCAGGCGGAGAAGAATCAGCGCTTTTTGCAAACTCGCTTTTCAGAATGTACTCAATGTACGCCGAAACGAAGGGCTGGAAGACTGAAATTCTTTCCGAAGCCCCGACCGAGTTAGGCGGATACAAAGAAATCAGCTTTATGATAGAGGGCGACGGAGCTTACTCCCGATTTAAATTTGAGAGCGGTGTTCACCGTGTTCAGCGTGTGCCTGAAACGGAATCTCAGGGCAGGATACACACCTCAACCGTAACTGTTGCCGTACTGCCCGAAGCGCAGGACGTTGACGTTGATATAAACCCTGCCGATCTGCAGATAGACACATTCCGCTCCAGCGGCGCAGGCGGTCAGCATATCAACAAAACCGAATCCGCTATCAGGATCACCCATATCCCGACAGGCACGGTCGTTGAATGTCAGGACGAGAGAAGCCAGCATAAAAATAAGGACAAGGCAATGAAAATTCTGCGTTCGAGGATTCTTGAGGCTGAGCGTGAGAAGCAGCACAGCGAAATTGCCGGAGAAAGAAAAGCGCAGGTAGGAACCGGCGACAGAAGCGAAAGGATCAGGACATACAATTATCCGCAGGGCAGAGTAAGCGACCACAGAATCGGGCTGACGCTTTATAAGCTTGAAGCCGTTCTAAACGGCGACCTTGACGAAATAATCGACGCTCTGATCACCGCGGACACTGCCGAAAAGCTCAAATCCGGCGCCGAATAAGCGGAGAAAATAATGAATACTTTAATATATAAGCAAAATGATGAAAACGGCATAACCGAAACGGCGCAGATACTCAAAAACGGCGGGATCGCCGCAATACCGACAGAAACCGTCTACGGTCTGGCGGCAAACGCTCTTGACCCCGAAGCGGTAAAAAAAATATTTGCCGCCAAAGGCAGACCTCAGGACAATCCGCTGATAGTGCATATAAGCGAATTTGACGAAATATATCCGCTTGTAAAATTTGTGCCTGAAAGCGCAAAGGTTCTTGCAGAAAGATTCTGGCCCGGACCGCTGACGATAATACTGCCGAAATCGGGAATTATACCCGACGCCGTCAGCGCAGGACTTGACACGGTTGCAGTCAGGATGCCGTCGCACCCGATTGCAAACAAAATCATAAAAGCCGCCGGAGTGCCTCTTGCTGCGCCGAGCGCAAACTCATCAGGGCTTCCCAGTCCCACGAGAGTTGAGCACGTTATTGACGATATGATGGGCAAAATTGATGCGATAGTTGACGGCGGCGAATGCGACATAGGCGTTGAATCGACCGTAATAACTCTCGCTGGCAGCGTACCGAGACTTCTTCGTCCCGGCGGAGTAACTCTTGAAGAGCTTCGGGATGTTCTCGGCGAGGTCGAAGTCGACCCTGCCGTTACCGATAAGCTCAAAGAAAACGCCGTTGCCGCTTCACCCGGTATGAAATATAAGCATTATGCGCCGAAGGCTCAGGTTTATATTGTGAAAGGAACCCTGCCGTCTTTCAGATGTTTTACGGATTATGAAAAGCAGGACGGCGACTATGCCGTATGCTTTGACGGCGAAGAGGATAAAATAAAAATACCCTGCATTTCTTACGGAAAAGAAAGCTCTGCAAAAACGCAGGCTCACAGGCTTTTTGCGATTCTGCGTCAAACAGACAAGCTCGGCGCAAAACGTGTTTTTGTTAGATGTCCTTCGTTAAAAGGAGTAGGTCTTGCGGTTTACAACAGGCTGATTAGAGCAGCTGCATTCAGAGTTATCACCTTACCCGAAATATGGGGAATAACGGGGCAGACAGGAGCCGGCAAAACGAGCGTTTCACAGGCTCTTGCCCAAAAAGGAGTTTATGTTATTGACTGCGACCAAACAGCCCGCAGAATAACCGAAAAAGGCTCGCCCGTTCTGAAAACGCTTGCTGATGCTTTCGGCGGCGACATTCTTCTGCCGAACGGTGAGCTTGACAGAAAAGCTCTTGCAAAAAAAGCTTTCTGCTCAGAAGAAGGTGAAAAACTTCTCAACAGCATCACTCATCCGGCTATCACACGGCTTGTCCGTGACGAAATAATGCAGAACAGGGATTCTTACAGTCTTTTTGCCATAGACGCCGCTTTGCTTTTTGAAAGCGAACTATATGACTACTGCACAAAAACGATAGTCGTAACGGCTGACGAAAAAATAAGACTTGAAAGAATCATGACGCGGGACGGGATCTCGGAAGAAGAAGCCGTAATGAGAATAAACGCTCAGAAAAGCGAAGGATATTATATAGGCAAGGCTGACGCCGTAATAAAAAACAACGGCGGTGAAATTGACCTTGCAGAATTATTTTAATACGCATATAAAGAGAATTATGTCACTTTTACAGACAAGATAAAAATTTTACGGAGGTAATATTATGTCAGAGGAAATTTCAAAGGCAGAGCTTCTTAAAGAAGAGCTTTTTATGGAGCAGAAGCACGCTGCCGCAATTATTGACGAAAAGGAAACGGAAGAAGCTTTTGATTTCTGCGAAGGTTATAAAGACTTCCTGACAGAATGCAAAACAGAGAGAGAAGTTGCCGCATTTGCCGTCAGGGAAGCTGAGAAAAAAGGTTTTGTTCCGTTTGACAATACTAAAAAATATTCGACAGGCGACAAGGTGTATTATCTTAACAGAGGCAAAGCCGTGATTCTTGCGGTCATCGGCAAAAAGAGCGTTAAAGAGGGCGTAAATATAGCCGCCGCTCATATTGACTCTCCCCGCCTTGATTTAAAGCCCAACCCGCTTTATGAAGATAATGAGATCGCTCTTTTCAAAACGCACTACTACGGCGGAATCAAAAAATACCAGTGGGTAACTGTTCCGCTTTCTCTTCACGGCGTTGTCGTTAAAAAAGACGGAACGACTGTAAGCGTCAATATCGGTGAAAAAGAAGGCGAGCCGCAGTTTGTAATCACGGACCTGCTTCCTCACCTCGGCGCAAGCCAGATGGAAAGAAAGCCGTCTGAAATAATCAAGGGCGAAGAGCTTAATATTCTTGTAGGCTCCATGCCTTTTAAATCCGACAAAGGCAGTGAGCTTGTAAAGCTCAACATCATGAAGATCCTCAACGAAAAATACGGTATTGTTGAGCGTGATTTTCTCACAGCGGAGCTTGAAGCAGTTCCTGCCGCAAAAGCTGTTGACATCGGCTTTGACCGCAGTATGATAGGCGGCTACGGCCATGACGACAGAGTATGCGCTTACCCTGCGCTTCAGGCAATACTTGAGCTTGACGGAGTTCCCGAAAGAACAGCCGTTACTGTTCTTACCGACAAGGAAGAAACCGGCTCTGACGGAAATACAGGTCTTAATTCCGATTATCTCAGATATTTTATAGCCGACCTCGGCAGATGCGAGGGCGACATAATGGGCAGAGACGTTCTTTCAAAATCAAAGTGTCTCTCCGCTGACGTAAATGCGGCGTTTGACCCGACGTTTGCTCATGTTCTTGATAAAATGAACGCTTCATATATAAATAAGGGAATAGTTGTAACCAAATACACGGGAGCCAGAGGCAAGAGCGGAACTTCTGACGCAAACGCTGAATTTGTAGGCGAGGTCGCGCGCATATTCGATTCAAACGGAGTCGTATGGCAGCTCGGCGAGCTTGGCAAGGTTGACGAAGGCGGCGGCGGAACAGTCGCAAAATACGTTGCGAATATGAACGTAGAAGTTGTTGACGTAGGTGTTCCCGTTCTTTCGATGCACGCTCCTTTTGAGGTTGTAGCAAAGCTTGACGTATATATGGCTAAAAAAGCTTTCCTGAAATTTTTTGAAGCATAATCGGAGGTTATGAGATGAAAAAAGCACTCATTCTTTTCGGCGGATGCTCAAGCGAGCACGACGTTTCGCTCGTTTCCGCAAAAAGTGTTATAGAGAATACTCCAAAAGATAAATATGAGCTCGTTCTCATAGGCATTTCAAAAGACGGCAGATGGCTGAAATTCGACGGCGACGTTTCACTTCTTCCCGAAGATAAGTGGCTTGAAGATGAAGGCCACCTCACGCCTGCGGTGATTTCTGTTGACAGAACGGATCACGGAATTATCGTTCTGGGCGAAAAGACTGAGAAAATATATATCGACGTCTGTTTCCCAGTTCTTCACGGAAAAAACGGCGAGGACGGAACGGTACAGGGTCTGCTTCAGCTCTCGGGGATTCCGTTCGTCGGCTGCGATATGCTCGCTTCCGCCTGCTGTATGGATAAAGCCGTTACAAACACGCTCATTGACAACGCAGGCATAAAGCAGGCAAAATGGCTCGGTCTCAAGGATTTTGAGTACCGCAAAAATCAGCAGTATTTTGTTGACAAAATAAAGAAACAGCTCGGCTATCCGGTTTTTGTAAAGCCTGCAAACGCCGGCTCGTCGGTTGGCGTCAGCAAAGCCGTTGACGACGACTCTTTGAGAAAAGCTATTGACACCGCTTTCAAAGAGGACTGCAAGCTCGTAATCGAAGAAGGCATTTCGGGTCTTGAGATAGAGTGCGCCGTTCTCGGCAACGAAGATCCGATAGCTTCCGTCGTAGGAGAAATAGTACCTGCAAACGATTTCTATGATTACGAAGCAAAATACATAAACGCCGCAAGCGAGCTTTACATTCCCGCAAGAATAACGGAATCCAAGGCGAACGAAGTGCGTTTTGAAGCAATAAACGTTTATAAGGCGCTCGGCTGCTCAGGCCTTTCAAGAGTCGATTTCTTTGTTGAAAACGACAGCGGCGAGGTTTTGCTCAACGAGGTAAACACGATACCCGGCTTCACCTCCATCAGCATGTATCCTAAGCTTTTCGGCGCCAGCGGAATAGAATACGGCGAGCTGATCGACAGGCTTTTCTGCTGCGCCGTTGACAAATGGGAAAAATGAAATATCTAATAAAAATAGAAGACACTCATCTCGTTGAGGACGAAACAGAATCATCGGAGCTTATGATAATAGGGACCGTTTCGTTTTACGGCAAGGACTATAAAATCAGATATAAAGAAACCGATGAACAGTTCAAAAACAGCTACGTCACCCTCAGCGTAGAAAACGGAAACAAGGTCACGATGCACCGCTCAGGCGAATATACGACCGTCATGGTTATGGAAAAACACAAGCGTCACAGTTGTATTTATTCCACCCCTGCAGGCTCTTTTACGATGGGGATCTATACCATTGACGTAGTGTCTGACGTTGATGAAAACGGCGGTACGCTCAAATTCGTTTATACGCTTGACGTAAACAACAATATGATCAGCGAAAACACACTCAAAGTTACGCTGAAAAGGAAGGATTGACTTTTTTGAGTTACATAGTTAAAGAAGTTCAGGCTCAGCTCAGGAACGCCGTTCTTGCCGCAGTAAAAAAAGCGGCGGAAAACGGCGAGATACAGACTGTGCCGGAAAAGGACTTTATAGTTGAAAAACCGGCGGACAGCGCAAACGGCGATTTTTCCACCAACGCCGCAATGGCGTGGGCAAGGGAGCTGAGAATGGCTCCGGTAAAAATTGCCGACGTTATAATAAAGAATATCGACCTCGGCTCAACGTATTTTGAAAAATGCGAATGCGCAGGTCCCGGATTTCTGAATTTTTATCTTTCCGCCGGATATTACGCCGCAATTTTAAAAGACGTTAAATCAAAAGGCGAAAAATACGGTCATTCTGATTACGGCACGGGCAAAAAGGCTCTCGTCGAATTCGTTTCCGCAAACCCTACGGGGCCAATGCATGTCGGCAACGCAAGAGGAGGTGCAATGGGCGACTGCCTTGCGGAAGTTCTTTCGTGGGCAGGATATGAGACCGAAAGGGAATTCTATATCAACGACGGCGGCAATCAGATCGAAAAATTCGGTCTGTCTCTTGACATCAGATACCGTCAGCTCTACGAAGACGGAATTGAAATGCCGGAGGACTCTTATCACGGTCAGGATATTATCGACCACGCAAAGGCATTCGCTCAGATTCACGGCGACAAATATATATCTTTATCCGAGCAGGAGCGCAGAAAAGCTCTTGTTGACTATGCTCTGCCGCTGAATATAGCGGGGCTTGAAAGGGACCTTCTTAAATATAAAATCAAATACGACACCTGGTTTAAAGAAAGCACGCTTCACTCAAGCGGAGCCGCAAGGCAGGTTGTCGCAGACCTTACTGAAAAAGGCTTTACTTACGAGCAGGACGGAGCCGTCTGGTTCAAGGCTGAGCAATTCGGATGCGACAAGGACTTTGTTCTCGTTCGCTCAAACGGACTGCTGACCTACATCGTTCCTGATATCGCCTATCACTATAACAAGCTCTGCATCAGAAAATTTGATCTGGCTGTCGATATTCTCGGCGCCGACCATCACGGATATGTGCCGAGGCTCAAGGCGGCGCTCCAGGCGCTCGGAGTAGATCCGGACAAGCTGAAGGTCGTTCTCATGCAGATGGTAAGACTTGTAAAAGACGGCGAAGTTATCAAAGCCTCAAAGCGTTCCGGCAAAGCCATAACCCTCGTCACTCTGCTTGAGGAAGTTCCTATAGACGCGGCAAGATTCTTTTTCAATATGCGTGAGGCAAATTCCCATTGCGATTTTGACCTTGACCTTGCGGTTGAACAGAGCAGCAAAAACCCTGTTTACTATTGTCAGTACGCTCACGCAAGGATCTGCAGTATTTTCAAAAAGCTTTCTTCAGAAGGAATCGAGCTTAAAGCCGATGCGGACAAACATCTTGAAATGCTCACCGAAGAGCCTGAAAAAGATATTATCCGCCACATAGCTTCGCTCACAGGTGAAATCGAAACAGCCGCTGCTCAGCTTGACCCGTCAAGGCTTACAAAATACACGGTTGAGCTTGCAACTCTGTTTCATAAATTCTATAACGCCTGCCGCGTGAACTGCGACGATGAAAATCTTACACAGGCAAGGCTTTACCTTTGCTCCTGCGTAAGAGACGTGCTTAAAAACGTACTTGCGCTTCTTAAAATATCCGCTCCCGAAAGTATGTAAAAAAAGGAGTTTTTAAAATGAAAAAACTGATTGCTTCATTGGCATTGATTATGAGCTTTACACTGATGTTTTCCGCCTGCGCAAAAAAGACCGAGGCGAACGATAAAACATCTTCAGCCCCTGTTCAGAAATCCGACAGAACGCCCTCGGCCCTTGAAAAAGCCGCCGGAACGTACGTTTCGGATAAATTCACTCTCATTCTTTCCGCAAGTGACGAAAGTATTGCGGATATAATTGTAAAATCACCCGACGCTTCAAATCCCGAGGGAGAAATCTGGTGGACGATGACCGGCGAATTTGCTCAGGATACCGGCGAAATCAAATACGCAGACTGTGTTAAATCCACAAGAGTAAACGGCGATGTTGTTGAACAGCTTTACGAAAACGGCAGCGGAACTTTCTATTACTCAGCCGAAAAAATCACCTGGGCGGACAATGAGGAAAAAATTGCCGACGGCGAGTCGTTTGTCCTCTCGGAAAGCACCGCAGATCAATAATTATAAAGCTTATCGCATAAAAGGAGAATTGTCGTTTTGGAAGGCGGAATAAAACGGATTTTTGATTCTTTAAAAAATAAAGAAGAAAATAAAAAGCTTATCAGATGGATGTTTTC
>CADAMY010000003.1 GCA_902789095.1 Oscillospiraceae bacterium
GCTGCCCGACGGAGTTTCACTCATAACTGAGCGGCCTTTCAGAGCGCCGCATCATTCCGTTTCAACGGCGGGACTTTCGGGCGGCGGAAACGGCAGAACGATAAAACCCGGCGAGGTTTCGCTCGCTCACAACGGCGTGCTTTTCCTTGACGAACTGCCTGAATTCAAAAGAGCGGCGCTCGAAGTTCTGCGTCAGCCTCTTGAGGATGAAAGAATTGTGATATCCCGTGTTGCGGGTACGGTTTCCTATCCCTGTTCCGTGATGCTCGTATGCGCAATGAATCCATGTCCGTGCGGTTTTTACGGTCACCCTTCAAAGAAATGCACCTGCCCTCCCGGAGCAGCGCAGAGGTATCTTTCAAGAGTATCTGGCCCTTTGCTTGACAGAATAGATATTCATATAGAAGTGCCACCCGTTGATTTTGAAAAGCTGTCTGATTCCGAAAAAGGCGAAAGCTCCGCCGAGATGAGAAAAAGAGTTGAAAAAGCAAGGCTTGTTCAGCAGAAACGCTTTGAAGGAACGGGCGTTACAAGCAACGCTCATATGTCCGCCGGGATGACCAGAGAATTCTGCCGTCCTGTACCTGCGGCTATGAAGATGCTCGAAAACGCATTTGAGCGTATGGGACTTTCTGCAAGAGCGTATGATAAAATCCTGCGGGTTTCCAGAACCGTCGCCGACCTTGACGGCAGTGAGAAAATAGAAACTGAGCATATTGCAGAAGCTATCCAGTACCGCTCGCTTGACAGAAAATTCTGGAACAGATAAATAAATCATTGTAATTGACTGATTTTTGTGATAGAATATTATTGAAAAATTATAAGTCGGAAAGTTCTTTGAAAGTATAGCCGTTTTCTTCGGCGTAATCAATTATTCTTTCAAGCGCTGCGGCATTATCCGCCGATACCGAATGAAGGAGCATCACAGCTCCCGGATGGAGTCTCGCCGTCACAGTTTTAAAAGCGTAGTCGCCGCCTTTCTGCGCGTCGGTGTTCCAGTCGTTGTAAGCGAGCGACCAGAATACGCATTTATAACCGAGCGAGTTTACAAGCTCCAGAGCGCTTTCAGAGTATTCACCTTTCGGAAAACGGAAAAACGGCGAAGTGTAGCCGAATTTGTTGCGAAGGTAATTGTCGCATTTCTCAATTTCTTCAGCCATTTTAGTGCGGTCAATTTCGGCGAACGACGGATGCGTTGTCGAATGGTTGCCGACGATGTGACCTTCAGTTATCATTCTTGCGATGAGTTCAGGCTCGTCTTTTATATTGGATAACGTGCAGAAAAATGCGGCGTGTATATTCTTTTTCTTCAGCACGTCAAGAATTTTATTAGTGTATCCGTTTTCGTATCCGCAGTCAAAAGTGAGATACAGAACTTTTTCGCCGGAAGTATCAAGGGTAATTGCGTTATAGTTTTTTGAGTCAAAAAATTTTTGTGAGTTTACCGATATTTCATTCGGCTGTGAATTTTTTGCGACTCCGAATGAATGAGCGATTTTGGCTGTCGGCAGATTCCTTGTGTTTGACGGATCGTTTACATTAAAATGAACTTCTTCAAGCGGTTTGAGCCCTGTAAAAGTATCGTAGCTTTTACTTTCGGGCTGAGCGGCGTTAAGCTCTGGCTGAGTGATCGTATCAGACGTAATTTCGTCGTTTTCATACGGTGAGCATCCGCTCAGACCGATAAGAAGAAAAGATATAAATATTAAAATTGTTTTTTTCATATTCATCACCTGAATATAGTTTTGCCGGATGGGGGCGTATTTATGAAAATCAAAAATTTCATCTCAGTCATTATAGCTGCGGCTCTTGTTTTTACAGCTATGCCGATTGTTTCAAATGCTTATGAAATAGACGGCGAATATATCGAGAATGAAGTAAACTTTGTCTATACCGAAACGGTGGAAGACAAGGCGGATTTCTGCACTCCGCTTATTATTTCACAGGAGCTTGCCGATTGCGGAGTTGTGGGTCTTAAAGAGATTCAGGCAGGTTCCGTATATGATACAGACGTTAAAACAAACTCTGACGGAACGTTTACAAAAACAACTGTTTTTAATGCGGTGACTGACGAAGATACCGCTTCTGCCTGCAAAAAACTTGAAAGGCTTGATAGTGTATCGCTTGCAGAGCCGAACTTCGTTTTGCAAGAGGATTCTTTTACAATGCCGCCGGAAATAAGCACACCTACTTCATACTATAAGAATTATACAAAATGGTGGTTTGAAGACTTACTGCATATTCCCGAAGCGTGGGAAGAGTTTGATACATTTGGCGAAGATGTTATAGTTGCAGTAATAGATTCAGGCGTTCACGTAAATAACGTTGAAATAGCGGAAAATATTTGGGAAGATGCGGCAGGTCACAGGGGATACAACGCAGATTCCAACGTTTATGAATGCGCGCCTGCAACGTCTCACGGCGGCAACGTTGCCGGAATAGTGGCAGCTAAAATAGCTTCAAATGCACATCTTATCGGAGTTGCGCCAAAATCAAAAATCATGCCAATTAAAGTGTCGAGATCCTCTTTGTCAATTTCGGTTGACGCAATGATTTCCGGTATCAACTACGCCATAAGCAACGGAGCTGATATAATTACGATGTCGCTCGGTACAACAGGAACAAGCACTATGCTTGAAAAGGCATGCAACGAAGCATATAATTCGGGGATAATTATTACAGCCAGCGCAAGCAACAATAAAACCGATCTCGCCGTTCAGAAATCTTACCCGTCATGTTACAGTACGGTTATCGGCGTAATGGCTCTTGATAATGACGGCCAGACGCTCTGCGATTTTTCAAACTATGATTCATCAGGAAATCTGCTTGAATTTGCAATGCCCGGCAGAACTATTCTCGGTCTGCCGAGAACGGAAGGTTCAACTACCGGTCTGACAGGTATGTCGGGAACTTCGCAGGCAACGCCTATTATGGCAGGTCTTGCAGCGCTTTATAAATCGGTTTATCCCGATCACACACCGGAGGAATTCCTCTATGCGCTCAGAAATTCATATGTCAGGACCTGCGTTTCAAACCCGACAGTCGTAACAAACGCTCAGTATACATATAAAGTGCCGGATGCTGTGAATCTGCTCAGGTATTCAAATACTCAGCCGACAGTCAGCGCCTATGCAGGCACTACAACAGTTATAGATAACGATAATGGATTTATTTACGGATTGGAAGAAAACTATAATTCAATCGACGATTACGTAAGCGTGCTTGACGGCTCGTATGAGTTTATACCGACCGAGGTCGGCGGCGGAACAGGCAGCATATTAAGGATTTACGCTCTTGACGGTCAGGTCGTACGCGATTATCAGATCGTCATTTTCGGCGATACGGACGGAGATGCAATTTGTGACGCAAGAGATTATGCCTTGTGCGAATTTGCGGCGGACGGCGGACAGGTATCCGATGCCGTAAGATTTGCGGCGGACGTTGATTTTGATGATTCGGTCACCGCAGACGACAGCGGAATAGTATCAAGGTGCGGTGTGTTTACGGATTTTGTATCGCAAATCAGATAAGAAAAAACAATCCCACTGATTTTGGTCAGTGGGTTTCTTTCGGCAAATACTTATCTGTCGTTATCCGTATTTACAGATTTTCCTTTCTGGGTTCGGCTGCCGTCGTGTGTTGATGTGTCGGTGCCGCTGCCTTGTGAAGGATTTGTTCCGGATGTTCTGTGTTTATCAGACATTTGTGTTTTCCTCCGTTGTTTATTTGGATTTTGTATCCGGTTATATTTTTAACCGGAAAATAATAAATATTCATAAGCTTTCAAAAAAAGGAGATTTTGTTTATGAAAGAAATTTTACCGTGTGAAATCAAAGAAAATGTTGTGAAACTGATTTCAAAGGATTGGGCTCTGCTTTCGGCAGGGAATGAAAAATCATGGAACACAATGACTGTGAGCTGGGGAATGATGGGTGAGCTTTGGGGCAGAGACGTAGTTTCTGTTTTTGTAAGACCGCAGAGATTTACCAAACAATTCATTGACGGCAGCGATTATTTTTCGCTTTGTTTTTTTGACGATGATTATAAGGACGCGCTTAAAATCTGCGGGTCAAAATCCGGCAGAGATATTGACAAAGCCGCATCAACAGGACTTGTTCCCGTGTTTGATAAATCATCGGTTTATTTTGAGCAGGCGAAACTTGTTATTATCTGCAGAAAAATTGCCTGCAGCGAAATGTCCGACAAAAATTTTATTGATAAAAGCATTAACGAGTGTTATGCTGCCGGAGATTTTCATACTGTTTATATAGGTGAAATCGTATCTGTACTTGAAAAATAAAAAAGATTTTCAATTAAAAAAGCAGCGGCCTGCACATCAAATTGTGCGAGCCGCTGTTTTTTTACTTTTATCCTATACGCTTGCCGTCAATTTTTATTTTAACACCCATAGGACCTTTGACGATGCCGCTGCATCTGTCGCCGTTAAATGTTACGTCAACGTGAATGCTTTTCCCTTTAAGCAGGTCACACGTTGCGTCTGCAGAAAGGGTATTGCCGTTTGTGACGATATTATAAATATCAAATTCCGGTAAGTTGTGACCCGGAAGGCTGAAACTGAAATCATAACTGCCGTCAACGTCCCTGACGGTTATCTGAGCCGTGCCTTTAAAAAACATAGAGTTTACCGGGACTTCCCATATTCCGATGCCTATCATTCTTTCACCCTGCCTGAATAAGTATTTTGCACACTAATTTTACAACAAAAGAAAAAACAGGTCAAGCACTATTTGATTTATTATATTGACTTTTTATACAATTTATATTAAAATATAAACTAACGTAGTGTAGTGTGTATTTTTTCATGAAAGTTGTTGAGAAAATGGACTTCAAAAATATAAAATTAAAAAAGGCGCTCATGATAATATATGATATTTTCGCAGTGAATTTTTCATATTTTATTGTTGCTTTACTTGACACCAACGGTTATACGGATGATGCAAAAAGCGCTTTGCTGGAAAGAATGCTGCCTGTTAGTATAGTTTTTATCGTGTTGTACTTTGCATTTGGCATTTATAAAAGCATGTGGGAATATGCCGGCTCAAAAGAACTTCTCAATCTCGGAATCGCTACGGGTACGGGCGGCATAATCAGTATTTCAATAGATATAATTATGTCTTACCTGAAGTTTTCACAGGCAAAGCTTGATAACGGTACTTTTTCTGCTCCGTTTTACATTTTCGGTACTTTGCTCACACTCACAATGGTCTGCTCTATGCGCATAGGATACAGGTCGCTGAGAAGAACGATGCGCAATCTTGAAATGAAGGGCAAGATTGACAGGATAATGATAGTCGGCGCAGGCGATATGGGCATGATCATCATCAAAGAGCTTGAAGCGGGAAGCTACCGCAAAGGCAAGCCTATTATCGCGGTTGATGATAATCCGCTTAAAAAGGGTCAGTCTATCAGAGGCGTTACCGTAAAAGGCAACTGCAATGAGATCCCCGAACTTGCAAAAAGATATAAAATTGACACAATTATTATCTGCATTCCTTCTGCTACTGACGAACGTCAGGCAGAGATACTTCATATAGCAGTTTCGACGGGCTGCCACCTGAAAACGGCGCCGAGCCTGCTTGAAATGGTTGAAGACTCAAGCTCGGGAGTAAGAGACGTAAACATTACTGACCTTCTTTCACGACCCGAAATAAAGCTTGATAATTCCGTATGCGGATACGTTACCGATAAAACAGTAATCGTAACCGGCGGCGGCGGATCAATAGGCAGTGAACTTTGCCGCCAGATCTCAAAATACAGTCCGGCAAAAATAATAATTTTTGATATTTATGAAAACAATGCGTTTATACTTAAAAACCAGCTTGACAGATATTATAACGGTAATCCTGAAATTATAATCAGAATCGGCTCTATCCGTGATGAAGCAAGACTAAAAGAGGTTTTTGAAGAATTTCATCCGCAGGTTGTATTTCACGCTGCGGCTCATAAGCATGTTCCGCTTATGGAAGCCAATCCGGGCGAGGCGGTCAAAAATAATGTTTTCGGTACGTTCAATCTTGCCAAAACCGCAGTTGAATTTGGCGTTGAGCGTTTTGTCAGCATTTCAACCGATAAAGCTGTTAATCCGACGAATGTAATGGGCGCAACAAAGCGTGTGACCGAAATGATCATTCAGTATTTTGAACGCAAATGCAATAATTCAACTCTGTTTGCGGCGGTCAGATTCGGCAACGTTCTGGGCTCAAGCGGCAGTGTGATCCCGCTCTTCACCGAGCAGATCAAAAACGGCGGTCCGGTTACTGTGACTCACCCTGATATAACAAGGTATTTTATGACTATTCCCGAAGCCAGCCAGCTTGTTGTTCAGGCGGGCGGCATGGCAAGAGGCGGCGAGATTTTTGTTCTTGACATGGGTGAGCCTGTAAGGATAATCACGCTTGCCGAAAATCTTATTGCGCTCTCAGGTCACAAACCGTATGTTGATATCGATATTCAGTTCACGGGTCTTCGTCCCGGTGAAAAGCTCTATGAAGAGCTTGCGCTTGAAGAGGAGTATGACAAGAGAACAATGACCGCTAACAATAAGATTTTTGTTACCAGTCCCGTTGATTTTGATGATAATATTTTTGCTTCTCAGCTTGAAATGCTGAAAGGCGCTGATAATTCACAGATAAGAGATATCCTGAAGCTTATCGTGCCGAATTTTCATGAGCAGGAGATTGCGGAAATAACTGATTGACAAGGTGAGAAAAATGTATGTCTTTATAAAAAGAGCATTTGATATAACGGTATCACTGTTTGTTTTGATATTGTTTTCACCGGCTATGCTGATAATAAGCATAGCTATCAGGCTTTCCGACGGCGGTCACGTTATTTTCAGGCAGCGCCGTCCTGGAAAAAACTGTAAGATTTTTACCGTTTATAAATTCAGGACGATGAAAGAAAAAACGACTGATGAAAACGGAAAAGAGCTTTCTGATATGGAGCGTATGACTTCTATCGGAAGTTTTTTGAGAAAAACGAGTCTTGACGAGCTGCCGCAGTTTTTAAATGTGCTTAAAGGCGAAATGAGCCTTGTGGGACCAAGACCTTTGCTGTGCGAATATCTTGAGCTTTATTCGCCGCGCCAGATGCGCCGCCATGAGGTTAGACCCGGAATTTCCGGCTGGGCTCAGGTGAACGGCAGAAACGCTATTTCATGGGAAGAAAAATTTGAATACGACGTTTATTACGTTGATAATATGAGCCTTGCGCTTGATATTAAAATACTCTTTATGACAGTTATGAACGTTATTAAAAAAGAAGGAATCAATTCCGGCGAATCAAACACTATGGAAAAGTTCAGGGGCAGCGCAGTTGAAGAAAAGAGGTAAAGTAAAGTGAAAAAAATATTGTTCAGCGCTACAATAACAGATCACTTTTACTATTTCCATCTGCCTTATCTTGAGATGTTTCACGATGCCGGATGGGAAGTTCACGTTGCCAGTCACGGAAGCAGAGAACTTCCGTTCTGCGACGTTCATCACGAAATCCCTATTGCGAGATCTCCTTTTGATAAAAGCAATATCAAAGCATATAAAATGCTCAGAAAAATTATAAAAGAAAATGATTTTGATATTATACACTGCCATACGCCTATGGGCGGTATGCTTACAAGACTTGCGGCTCCGCAGTCCGGCAAGTCTGATATAATTTATACCGCTCACGGCTTTCATTTTTATAAAGGGGCGCCTGCTCTAAACTGGATGATTTATTATCCGATTGAAAAAATCATGTCCGCAAAAACGGATTGTCTTATAACAATAAATAACGAGGATTATGATTTTGCGCTGAAGCATTTTAAGCATCCCGACGTAAAGCTCGTAAACGGAGTTGGCTACAACAGTGACAGATATTTTCCTGTCAGTCCGGAAGAAAAGCTTTCGATCAGAAAAGAAAAGGGATATGACCCTGACGAGTTTATTATTATTTATGTAGCTGAAATGAACGGCAATAAAAATCAGAAAATGCTCATAGATGCGCTCACACTGACAGACAACTCAAGACTGATAATAGCCGGCGCGGATAATTATAACGGCATATATAAAAAATATGCTGAGGAAAAAAATGTTGCCGGAAGAGTCGATTTTCTCGGTCACAGGGAAGATATTGACGAGCTTTTGAAAATGAGCGACGTCTGCGCCGCTTCAAGTATCAGAGAAGGACTGCCGGTAAATATTATGGAAGCTATGGCATGCGGACTGCCTGTTGTTGCTTCCGACAACCGCGGTCATCGTGCGCTGATAAGCGACGGAGAAGACGGATTTCTTGTTGCTGTCAACGATTATAAAGCTATGGCGGAAAAAATAAATCTGCTTAAAAACGATAAAGAAAAATACAGTTCGTTTTCTCGTAAAGCGGCAGAAAACATACTGAAGTTTTCAAAAGAAGTTGTTACTGAAGATATGAAAAAAATTTATTACGGCTTAAGAGGTTAATCTATTGTTTAGTGGTCTTAATTTTTATCTGAATATTGCCTGGGTTTATACGATAATCTGTTGGGCTATCGCTATTTTTTCCCGCTACAGACCAATGGGAAAGCTTGGCGGTATAGGTCAGCCGCTGCCGAATCCCATTTCGCTGATTGTACCTATACTGCTTTATGTGCCTATGTCCGGTCTCAGAACGGAGAGCGGAGATACATGGTATTATATCCACGACTTTGATATTGTTGAACCCGACGGGATAATCAGTTATGAAATCCAGGGCGGTTTTGCCTATCCGTGCATATCTGAAATAATAAAGGAAACTACCAACGACGTTCACCATCTGATGATGATCACGGCTATAGTTTCTCTTGTTCCTGTTTTATTTATTCTTTATAAGTATTCTCATCCGTACGATTTATCAATTTATCTTTTTATGGCAACGGGATATTTCGGACTTTCTATGAACGGAATACGCCAGTATATGGCAACGGGTGTGCTGATGTTCGGAACAAGATTTTTGTTTTCTGAAAAGAAGTCGTCAATATTCAAATATGCCGTGATTGTTTTTCTGGCGTATCTGTTTCACAAGAGTGCGCCGATAATGCTTTTTGTGTTTATTTTTGCGCGGCGGAAGGCGTGGAAGCCTTCATCATTTATGCTGATGTTCCTGAGCATTATCGGACTTGCTTTGTTTGACCTCATCCTGCCTTCGTTCTTGAAAGGACTTGAACAAACCGACTTTGCCGGCTACAGCCAGAACGGATGGTTCACCAACGGTCAGGAACACGGATCAAACTTTGTCAGAGTTCTGGTCACCGGGGTGCCGATAGTCCTGGCGTATTTCTCCCGGTCGAGGATGCGGCAGCTCGGATTTGTCGGCGACGTTCTGATAAATATCGGATTTATAAATATGGCGATTTATGTACTGTCAACATACAACTGGATATTTGCCAGATTGGCAATTTATCTTAGTCCTTACTATATAATTCTGCTCGCTTGGGTAGTTTATAACGGAGTTCCGAAAAAGGACAAGGGTCTGTATTATACAGCGTGTGTGCTGATGTATTATTACTATTCCACATACTTGGCTTATGGTCTGAAAATGTATGTTTCTGACGTCTATTTCCCGGGAAGAAAGTTTTTCTGATGAGGTGATTAAATGCCGGACGTTTCAATTATAATTCCGGTTTACAATGCTGAAAAATATCTTGAAGAATGCCTCAGCTCAATCACCGCTCAGAAGGATTTTGAAAGATCGGAGGTTGTCCTGATCGACGACGGTTCAACTGACCGCTCGTCTGAAATCTGCGATTCTTTTTCAGCGGAGTTTAAAAATATAATCGCTGTTCATAAAAGTAACGGCGGAGTCAGTGAAGCGAGGAATGACGGAATAAATATCGGTTCATCAGATTATCTTATGTTTTGCGATGCAGACGATTGCTTTATCGGCGACATTTTAAGCAGCGTTATTAATACGGTTAATGAGATTTCTCCTGATATTATTTTTTGGAATTACATTTATGAAGTGAATGGATCGCAGGTGCATACTGATTTTGCATTTGCAAAAAATCAGATGCTTGATAAAAAATATCTGAGACGCACTATCCCCGAATTCATGCTCTCAAACCTTTCTTTCAACAGCATATGGAATAAGGCTTTCAAAAAAAGTATTATTCAGGCGAATAGTATCAAGTTCAATAAAAATAAAAAATACGGTGAGGACAGAGAGTTTCTCCTGAAGTATCTTGCTTTCAGCGAAAGCGGATTTTATATACCTGACAGCGGTTATTTCTATCGTGATACCATATCGGGAGCTATACGCAAAGAGCGAACGGATTTTTTTGATAACATAACCGAGGATTATTATACCAATCTCATTTGTTATGAGCGTTTTGATTTTGATAAAGAAAAAATTGAATCTTTATGCAGGGCGGCTTTGCCTGAGCAGGTGATATCCGATATTTTCTTTATATATGAAAATTACGGCAAATCTGTTTTTTATAAATCAGTTGAAAAGCTGTTTTGCAGCGAACTTCTTATGAGCGCTGTTTCCGATTACTTATCAGCAGGCAGTTTTAAGAACGAAAATTATAAATCTGCGGCGAAAAAAATTTTGAGCCGCAGCTCGGCTTCTCTCAGATTATTTTTAAGCTCCGTCAAAGCAAAAGAAGCATTATACAGAATGATTAAAGGTTGATTTTATGAAGTATTTTTTATATGATCATGCGGGCAGTCTGAACCGCGGATGCGAAGCAATTATAAGAGGTACGCAGAACATTATTTTGAATGCGGATCCATATGCGTCTTTAAAACTCGCTTCTTTCAGACCGGAGACTGATTCAGTGTCCGGCGTTGATGTAACAGGCGCAGCTCCGAGAGAACTGACAAAAGCCGAAATGGCGATTTCTGCTTTAAATATAAAATTTTTTAAAAATGAGAGCTACGCTTTGAAAAAGATGTATTCAGGTGTAATCGACGCCGCTGACGGATGCGGCTATTGTCTGTCCGTAGGCGGAGATACTTACTGTTACGGTGACAATGCGCCGGCAAGGGCAATAACTGAGGCTCTTCATAAAAAAGGACTCAAAACTGTTCTGTGGGGCGCTTCGATAGGCAGGGAAGACCTGAGCGCGGAAAAGATCAAAGGGCTTAAAAATTTTGACGCTGTATTTGTAAGAGAACCTCTTACATATGAACTGTTATCTGAAATTATCCCTGATGAGAAGCTTTTTATGTTTGCTGATCCTGCTTTTTGTATGGAAAGGGAGGATCTGCCGCTGCCTTCAGGATTTGAAGAGGGGAATACTATTGGTTTTAATCTCAGCCCTCTTGTTAATAAAAAGAATCCGGCTCTTACCGGAGTTTGCACCCAATTCCTTGAAAAGATAATAGAAAATACGACGCTTCAGATTGCGCTTACTCCTCATGTAACTGAAAACGGCAATAACGATGCCGATATTCTTAATGAGATTTACGGAAGCATCAAGGATAAATCGAGGCTTATATTACTGCCCGATAATCTTAATGCCAAGCAGTATAAAGGCTATATTGCGAGAATGCGGTTTTTCATAGGAGCCAGAACTCACGCAACAATAGCGGCTTATTCAAACGGAGTGCCGACAATAGTCTTAGGCTACAGCGTCAAATCAAAAGGAATTTCAAAGGATTTGTTTTCAGAAGAAAAATTCGTACTGGATATATCTTCGCTTGAAGATCCCGGCGTTCTTGTAAGTGAATTCAATAAACTCACTGAGCAGGAAGCGGAAATCAGAGATACATTGAGAAACGTTATACCGTTAAGAATAAAAAGCGCAATGAGCGCAGGCGAGCAGCTGCTCAGAATATGACGGAGAGTTGTTTATGAAAATTCTTTTAATTGTTCTCCTGACAATTTTTGTGATACTGATAATTGCCGTATCTTTTGATGCTGTACCGTTTATAAAAAACGTGCTTGGCAGAAGAGGCATCGGCTGTTACAGCGATGACGAGTGGGCTTTTAATGCGGAAAAGAAAGCGGTCAGATGGCTTGAAACCGGAGTGCCGGTCGTGCCTGTAATTGCTGACAAACGATTTACGGTGATCGACAGAATCAAAGGCACTTATAAAGCGGATTCGATTTCTTACTGGCAGAAGTCTGCGCTGCTTGCCGCGATAAATAAAACAAATTCAGAACTTGCGGCTGATATTATTTATGACGAAATCGAAAAAAATACGCTTATCGAATCGTGGGCAACTGATGCGGCGAGTCTCGGATATGCGATACTTTGCAACGAAAGTATAGATAAGGTCAGAATAAGAGGAACGGTAGACACTTTAGCAGAGGCTTTGATTGAAAAGTTCCGCGCAACAGGGTCGATACCTTATTCCGCAAAGAGCAACATAAGATTTGTTGATACGATCGGTCTTGTCTGCCCCTTCCTTATAAAGTATGCGGTAATGTATTCAGATGAAGAAAAACTGCACGCCGCAATTTCTCTTATTAAAGAGTACGGCGAATACGGATTGCACGAAAAGCTGCGCCTTCCCGTTCATTGCTTTGATCCGGAAACCAAAGCTCCGCTCGGCATTTACGGCTGGGGCAGAGGCTGCGGATGGTGGGCAATAGGACTTGCGGATTCTTTTTATGCTCTGCTTTCTTCGGACGGTTATGATGAAGAAAAGGTAACCGTGTTGAAATATTATATTGACTTCTGCGATACTGTTATAAAATATCAGTGTCCCAACGGAGCATTTGACAGAAATCTTTTGTATTTTTCAGGTGCAGACAGTTCTGCTACCGGAATGATCGCTTTAGCACTTGCGTATGCCGGCAAAATAACAGGAAAAAGAATTTATTCAAACGCAGCAAGACGGGCGTTAGGTTATATTTATTCTGTTACCAGACGCGACGGAACAGTTGACTATTCGCAGGGTGATACAATGGGAATAGGTTTTTACTCTCAGGCGTCGATCGTTCTGCCGGCTGCCCAGGGCTTTGCGCTAAGAGCATACTATATTTTAGAGGAGTGAGAATGATGGTTGATATTCATTGTCACATTCTGCCCGGTATAGACGACGGCTCTAAAAATATGGAAGAATCTGTAAAGCTGTGTGCATTGGGGCGGAGCAATCATATAAAGCAGATGGCTGCAACACCGCATTTCAACGCCATAGGCGATCTTGATGAGTTTCTTGAAATAAGAGATGAGAAAGCAGCAAAACTCAGAGAAGAAAACGCAAAACTCGGGATAGACGTTGAAATTTTCTGCGGAGCCGAGGTCTTTGTAGATGACGATATTTTTTATTCAAAAAATCTTAAAAGAGCCGCAATAAACAACAGCAGATATATTCTTATCGAGTTTGATTTTTATAACAACAACGTCAGGTCGATTTTTGAATATCTTGATGAGATACGTTCAATGGGACTTATTCCGATAATCGCGCATCCCGAAAGATACGAATATTTTCAGATAGATTATGATGCCGTAAACGAGTT
This sequence comes from Oscillospiraceae bacterium, assembly GCA_902789095.1. Lineage (GTDB taxonomy): Bacteria > Bacillota > Clostridia > Oscillospirales > Acutalibacteraceae > CAG-488. The sequence continues at coordinate 13,423 of CADAMY010000003.1, forward strand.
CTTTTCAAGAGGCGTGCTTTTTCAGATCAACGCTTCGAGCCTTGCGAGCAGAGGAAGCAGGGAAGATTTTGAACTCGCTTACGAAATGGCTTTCAAAGGCGCCGCCGCGTTTATAGCTACGGACGCTCATTCTGTAAGACACAGACCGAACGATCTTGAAAAAATGCTGCGCGCATTTCCTCAGGATATTGACAGAGATTTGATGAATCGAATGCTGAAAACAAATGCTCAGCATGTACTGAACGACGAGCCTGTTCGTCCCAACAGGTTTATAAGGCTTATTAAAAGACGGTATTATTGACAAACAATAAGAGCGTTGATATAATATTTTTCAGAAACAGGAGTTGATGTAATGGCACCGGATAATAACTACGAATCAATGCCTCACAGTATATATGAAGACGGCTCATCCGTCGATATGGTCAGGCTTATAAAAAATGTTGTAAACAAACTGTGGCTTGTTCTTCTTGCGGGAGTGGTTTTTGCAGCGGGCGGATATATTATTTCAGAATCTACCTATGTAAAGACTTATACGGCTGAAGCAACGCTTGCGTTTATGGAATACACTTATAAAAAAGTTACCGATTATTCTGAAACAGGCGAGGCGGAAACTACCGTTATCAGAGACAAGGATTTCTACGGCGGCAGCGACGTTGCGAGATACCAGTATCTTCTGACCGGCAGTAAAATGGTCAAGAGAATTAAAGAGGCGCTTGATGCGCAGGGCCTTTCCACTACTTACTCAGAAGGCTATATCAAAAATTCGCTTAAAATCAGTACAGTATCCGATGACCTTAACGGCTTCTTTGTACTTTCGGTAACGAGCGACGACAGCGGCTACTGCGAAAGAACGCTGGCTGTTGTTATGAAAGAATTTCCTGATTATATCAAGAGCCTGAGATCATCAATTGATTTTGACGTTATCCGGGATCCTACGCCCCCTTACGAAAGCTCATCGGCCAGCAGTGTGTCAAATGCGCTGTACGGATTTATTATCGGCGCTGCTATCGTTATTATTATCGTATTCTTCAGCGTTCTTGTTACTGATACTATTGAAGATATGGATCAGCTCAAGAATCTTACTCATACAAAGGTCCTCGGCGCCATTCCGATCATGGAAAAACCGACGGGTCTGTTTATGAAGAAAAAAGTTCCGTCAGGCGCTTTGCTCATAACGGACGAAAAGAAGGTTTCATTCTCGTTTATTGAAAGCTTCAAGGCTATCAGAACAAAGATAGAAAACGTTCATGCCGAAAGAGGCTACAAGTGCTTTGTTACGACGAGTACTTATGAGGATGAAGGTAAAACTACCGTATCCGTAAATATCGCCTGTGCACTGGCTCAGAAGGGTAAATCTGTTCTTATTATCGACTGCGACTTCAGAAAGCCCGCAGTTTTAAGAGCTGTAGGCGTTAAGAGCGATACAAGATACGGTCTTATCCCGATCATCAAAGGTACGTCAACTTATGTTGATTCAGTCAAGTTCATCAAATCGCTCGGTATATTCGTATTGCCGACAGGCGGTGTTTCTCTTAAATCAACTGAGGTTCTCGACGCTGAAAAGGTAAGAAACATACTTGAACAGGCAAGGAAAGAATTTGACTATATCATCATCGACTCTCCTCCGTCACACGTTGTTACAGACAGCTTGGTCATCGCTCCTCTTACAGACGGTATCATCTACTGCGTAAGACGCGATTATGCAAAGACAAACGAGGTCAACAGAACGCTTGATGAAATCCGCGGTGCCGGCATTGAGATTATCGGTACGATACTTACTATGAGCTCCGGTGAAGAAAATAACCGTTATTATAAGAAGAAAGGTTATTACAGACGTTCAGGCCGTTACGGTTACGGCAGGAAGAAGGGCGGCTACGGCGGTTACGGTCAGTACGGTAATTACGGCGGCTACGGCGGTTACGGCGGCTACGGCGGCTACGGCTACTCAACCGGTTACGGTTACGGCAGCAGCTACGGCGGCTATGGCTACGGAGGAAACGGCGGTTACGGCTACGGTAATTACAGCGGCTACGGCTACGGCGGCAAGAATGCGATTGATTCTTCAAATCTTATCATTGAAAAAGATAACGTTGAGAAGAAAGACTGATTTCATATTTTAAGCCGCATTTTGCTATACATTTATATATAATAGTATATATAAAAAGCTGCACAAAAACAGTTGTTTGAAATAAAGGTTTTTTTATCAAAAAAATTTAAAAAAACTGTTGACAATGAAAGCGTACTATGGTACAATCCCATAGTACGCTATATTATTATGTAGTATGGTGTGTAGATATGCGTTGATGTGGGATGTGGCAACTCGCAGAAGTTGGGAACTCTCACGGAGTATGTCCGATTTTAAACCGGGCGTTTGAATAACTGATGCACTGGTGCTCTGCTTCCCTTGCAGGCGCTAAGGTGCGTAGTGCGTTCTGAACGGATGCACACTACCCGGAACTAACCCATTCCGGTTTTTAAATGTGAAGGGCTGAAACGCCCGGAAACGTTGTAAGAAATGTTCAGAACGGGTGCCCGCCAATTTTAAGGAGGCAATAAAATGGCAGTTAAAGGGAAAATCAGAATCAGACTTAAGGGTTACGATCACAGCGTTGTAGACAAGGCAGCAGAAAAGATCGTTGAGACAGCAAAGCGCACAGGCGCTCAGGTTTCAGGTCCTGTTCCGCTTCCGACAGAAAAAGAAGTGGTTACAATCCTTCGCGCAGTTCATAAGTATAAGGATTCTCGTGAACAGTTTGAACAGCGCACACACAAAAGGCTTATCGACATTATCAGACCGTCTGCTAAGACCGTTGACGCTCTGAAAGGTCTTGAGCTTCCCGCAGGCGTAGAAATCGAAATCAAACTTTAATCTGATTTACGGTTCGCCGCAGGTCAAGTTGGCAATGCCAACCAATAACCTATAAGGAGGAAAAATACAATGAAAAAAGGTCTTATCGGCAAGAAGATCGGCATGACACAGATCTTCGATGAAAAAGGTAACGTAATCCCCGTTACAGTTGTTGAAGCCGGCCCGTGCGCAGTAGTCCAGAAAAAGACTGTTGAAAACGACGGCTACAAAGCAATTCAGGTTGGTTACGGCGACCTCAAAGCACAGTACGTCAACAAACCCATGAAGGGCCATTTCGCAAAGAACGACGTCGCTCCCAAAAAGATTCTCAAAGAGTTCCGTCTTGACGACATTGATTCAGTCAATGTAGGCGACATCATCAAAGCTGACGTTTTTGAAACAGGCGAAAAGATTGACGTAATCGGCACCAGCAAAGGTAAAGGCACAGCAGGTTCCATCAAACGCTGGAACTTCGCAAGACTCAAAGAGTCTCACGGTACAGGTCCTGTTGCAAGACATGCAGGTTCTCTGGGCGCGTGCAGCGATCCCTCAAGAGTTTACAAGGGAAAGAAACTTGCCGGTCACCTCGGTGCAGAGCGTGTTACAATCCAGAATTTAACAGTTGCCAAGGTTGACGCTGAAAACAACCTCATCGCTATCAAGGGCGCCATTCCGGGTCCCAAAGGCGGAATCGTTGTTATCGCAGACGCCAAGAAAGCTTAAGGAAAGGAGTTTTAACGTATGCCTAATTGTTCAGTATTTGACAGCAAGGGTAACAAAGTTTCTGACATCGCTCTTGCAGATTCAATCTTCGGTATTGAACCCAACGTATCAGCTATGCATCTTTGCGTAGTTAACTATCTTGCTAACCAGCGCCAGGGCACACAGTCCACCAAAACTCGTTCCGAAGTAAGCGGCGGCGGCAAAAAGCCTTGGAGACAGAAGGGTACAGGCCGTGCACGTCAGGGCTCAACAAGAGCTCCTCAGTGGACTCATGGCGGTATTGCCCACGGACCGAAACCCCGTGAATACGGCTTCTCAATCAACAAGAAAGTAAGAAAACTCGCTATGAGATCTGCTCTTTCTTCAAAGGTTGCAGCAGAAGAGATGATCGTTCTTGAATCTCTCGAGCTTGAAGCAATCAAAACAAAGGAAGTTGTTAAAGTTCTTTCAGCTCTTGAAACAGGCAAGAAAGTTCTTATCGTACTTCCCGAAAAGAACGACGTAATTTACAGAAGCGCAAGAAACATCGCAGGTGTTAACGTTTCTATGGTAAATACACTTAACGTTTACGACATTCTCAACAGCGACACGATCGTTGTTCTTAAGGATGCCGTTGCAAAAATCGAGGAGGTATACGCATGAGTAAAGCAGCACAGGATATAGTCCTCCGCCCGATTATTACAGAAGAGAGCATGATGGGTACAGCGGAAAAGAAATATACATTCGCTGTTGCCAAGGATGCCAACAAAATCGAAATCGCACATGCAGTTGAAGAGCTTTTCTCTTCAAAGCCGGGCGACATCAAAGTAGCTAAGGTCAACACAATGAACTGCCTTGGCAAACTTCGCAGACAGGGTACTTCACAGGGCTTCACAGCTTCCTGGAAAAAAGCAATCGTTACCCTTACAGAAGATTCAAAGACAATCGAGTTCTTTGACGGTATGATGTAATCATCCGTTTTCGGTTATTTAAAGCAGTAATGTATGGAGTTTGACATCTTCGCTAAGCTGCTCAAATCACTTAAAAAAGGAGTGTGGATAAAATGTCGATAAAGTTCTACAAACCGACTACAAATGCTCGTCGTAATATGTCGGTTACAGATTATTCAGAACTTTCAAAGGTTGCTCCCGAAAGAAGCCTTCTGGCTCCTTTAAGCAACAAATCAGGCCGTAACAGCTACGGCAGAATCACCGTTCGTCATCGCGGCGGCGGAAATCGCAGAAAATACCGTATCATCGACTTCAAGAGAGATAAGTTTGATGTAGAGGCTGAGGTAGCTACAATCGAGTACGATCCCAACCGTTCAGCTCATATCGCTCTTGTTAAATACGCAGACGGTGAGAAGAGATACATTCTCGCTCCCGTTGGTCTCAAGGTTGGCGACAAAATCATGGCAGGTCCTGAGGCAGATATCAAGCCCGGTAATGCTTTACCGCTCATCAATATCCCCACAGGTACTTTTGTTCACAACGTTGAGCTTTATCCCGGCCGCGGCGGTCAGCTTGCCCGCGCAGCAGGTAATGCAGCTCAGCTTATGGCTAAAGAAGGTCAGTATGCTCTTCTTCGTCTTCCTTCAGGCGAGCTTCGCAATGTTCCCAACAGCTGCATGGCTACCATCGGCGTTGTCGGCAACAGCGATCATGAAAACGTTAAAATCGGTAAAGCCGGACGTAAACGTCACATGGGCTGGAGACCTACAGTCCGCGGTTCTGTAATGAACCCGAACGACCATCCGCACGGCGGTGGTGAAGGTAAGTCACCCATCGGTCGTCCTGGTCCTGTTACTCCCTGGGGCAAACCTGCTCTCGGTTACAAGACCAGAAAGACCAAAAAAGCATCAGACAAACTTATTGTTAAACGTCGTAACGGCAAATAAGTCGAAAGGAGATAAAGATAATGGGCAGAAGCGTAAAGAAAGGCCCTTATGTCCGTCCCGAGCTGCTTAAGAAAGTAGTTGAGATGAACGAGAAGGGTGAAAAAACAGTTCTTAAGACATGGAGCCGCAGCTCCACAATCTTCCCTGACTTTGTCGGCCACACATTTGCAGTTCATGACGGACGCAAACATGTTCCGGTATATGTTACAGAGGACATGGTTGGTCATAAGTTAGGCGAATTTGCACCTACAAGAACCTTCAGAGGTCATGCAGGTTCAAAAACATCAAATAACGGTAAATAATTCGGCAAAGGAGTGTGTAATTAAATGGAAGCAACAGCGAAAGTTACTTATGTTCGCATAGCGCCCAGAAAGGTCCAGATAGTTCTCGACCTTATCAGAAATAAGCCTGTTGAAGAAGCAGCAGCTATACTCAAGCACACGCCCAAGGCCGCGTGTGAGCCGCTTGCAAAGCTCCTTAAATCAGCTATTGCAAACGCGGAAAACAATAATAATATGGATGTTACAAGACTTTACGTTGCAGAGTGCTTCGTATGTCAGGGTCCGACGCTCAAGAGAATCAGACCGAGAGCTCAGGGCCGTGCATTCAGAATCAACAAAAAGACTTCGCACATAACCATGGTGCTTAAAGAAGCAGAATAAGCGAGGAGGAGGTTTACAAATGGGCCAGAAAATTAATCCAACCGGTTTAAGAATCGGTGTTATCAAAAACTGGGAATCACGCTGGTATGCTCCCAAAGGCACTTTCGGCGATACACTCGTTGAAGATTATAACCTTCGTGAATACCTTCTTGAAACACTCGCTCCTGCCGGTGTACCTAAGGTTGAAATCGAGCGTGACGCGAACCGCGTGTATATCAACATCCATTGTGCAAAGCCCGGCATGGTAATCGGCCGCGGCGGCGCTGAGATCGAGAAGCTCAAGGCTATCTGCGCTAAGAAACTTGGCGGAGATAAGAACGTTTCAATCAATATCATTGAAATCAAGCAGCCCGATCTTGATGCACAGCTTGTTGCAGAAAATATCGCTGCTCAGCTCGAAAGAAGAATTTCTTTCCGCCGTGCTCTCAAGCAGTCTATCGGACGCGCAATGAAGCTTGGCGCAAAAGGTATTAAAACTCAGGTTTCAGGTCGTGTAGGCGGCGCTGAAATCGCACGTACAGAGCAGTATCATGAAGGCACAATCCCGCTTCAGACGATCCGTGCTGACATCGACTACGGCTTTGCAGAGGCAAAGACAACTTACGGCCGTTTAGGCGTTAAGGTCTGGATCTATAAAGGTGAGGTTCTTCACGACACAACAACCCGCAGACCCAGACGCCGCAGGGAAGGAGGAGCTAAATAATGCTGTTACCTAAGCGCGTTAAACACCGCAGAGTGCAGAGAGGTCGTCTTAAAGGTAAGGCTTCCAGAGGTAACAAAGTTACTAATGGTGATTACGGTCTTCAGGCTCTCGAACCTGCATGGATTACATCAAATCAGATAGAGGCAGCCCGTATTGCTATGACTCGTCATATCAAGCGTGGCGGTAAAGTTTGGATCAAGATTTTCCCTGACAAGCCGATTACAGAGAAGCCGGCTGAAACCCGAATGGGTTCCGGTAAAGGTTCTCCCGAATATTGGGTTGCAGTAGTTAAGCCCGGCAGAGTTCTTTTTGAAATCGCCGGTGTTGATGAGGAACTTGCAAGAGAGGCTCTTCGCCTTGCAGCAAACAAACTCCCCATCAAGTGCAAATTTGTTACTAAAGAAGAAGAAAAGGGTGGTGAGCAGGAATGAAAGCCAGTGAAATCAGAAAAATGAGCGCTGAGGAGCAGGAAGCAAAGCTTCACGACTTAAAGGATGAGCTCTTTAAACTGCGTTTCCAGCAGGCAATTAACCAGCTCGACAACCCTATGCGCATTAACGCCGTTAAAAAGGATATCGCAAGAATCAAAACTGTTCAGCGCGACATCGAACTCCACGGCGCTAATTCATGAGACAGGAGGTAGATTTTGATGGAAAATAAAAGAAACCTCAGAAAAACACGTGTTGGCGTAGTAAGCAGCGATAAGATGGATAAGACTGTTGTAGTATCCATTAAAGATAAGGTTAAGCATCCTCTTTATAAAAAGATCGTTAACCGTACAATCAAGCTTAAAGCTCACGACGAAAACAACGAATGCGGCATCGGCGACAGAGTTCTCGTTATGGAAACTCGTCCGCTTTCAAAAGATAAGAGATGGCGTGTTGTAGAAATTATCGAGAAAGCCAAATAATGGCGCAGGTGTAAGGAGGCCTATATTGTGATACAGCAAGAAAGTAACCTCAAGGTAGCCGACAACACGGGCGCAAAAGAGATCAGATGTATCCGCGTTCTCGGTGGTTCCGGCAGAAGATATGCCAACATCGGTGACGTAATTGTTGCTTCAGTCAAAAAAGCAACACCCGGTGGGGTTGTCAAAAAAGGCGAGGTTGTAAAAGCAGTTGTTGTTCGTTCCGCAAGCGGTGTACGCCGTAATGACGGCACATATATCCGCTTCGATGAAAACGCAGCTGTTATCATCAGAGAAGATAAAAATCCCAGAGGAACTCGTATTTTCGGGCCTGTGGCAAGAGAGCTTCGTGAAAAAGACTTCACTAAGATCCTTTCACTCGCTCCCGAAGTACTTTAATCAGGGGGTGCACAAAGATGAACAAAGTACATGTAAAGACCGGCGATACGGTTGTAGTTATTAACGGTAAAAACCGCGGCGCAAGAGGCAAGGTACTTCAGGTAAGTCCTTCCGAAGGCAAGGTTATCGTTGAGGGTGTTAACATCGTTACTAAGCATGTTAAACCCAAGCAGATGGGTGAGCAGGGCGGCCTTGTTAAGGCTGAAAGTGCTCTCTATGCAAGCAAAGTTCAGCTTGTTTGCCCCAAATGCGGCCGTCCTACCAGAACGGGCAGCAAAATCAACTCTAAAGGCAAGAAAGTTCGCACATGCAAGAAGAAAGATTGCCTTGCAGAATTTGAATAAGGGAGGAACATGACACATGGCTAGATTAAAAGACACTTATGTTAAAGAAGTAGCTCCGGCTTTGATGAAAAAGTTTGAGTACAAGAGTGTCATGCAGATTCCCAAGCTTGAAAAGATAGTTATCAACGTTGGCTGCGGCGAAGCAAGAGACAACCCGAAGGTTGTTGACGCTATCGTAAGCGATGTTATGCAGATCACAGGTCAGAAACCCGTTCTCTGCAAAGCTAAAAAGTCAGTTGCTAACTTCAAGCTTCGTGAAGGTATGACAATCGGCGTTAAAGTTACTCTTCGCGGTGAGAGAATGTATGAATTCCTTGACAGATTCTTCAATCTCGCACTTCCCAGAGTTAGAGACTTCAGAGGAATCAATCCCAACTCTTTTGACGGCAGAGGAAATTATTCCATGGGTATCAAAGAGCAGTTGATTTTCCCTGAAATCGATTATGATAAGATCGACAAGGTACGCGGCATGGATATATGCTTCGTAACAACAGCAAACACAGACGAAGAAGCTCGCGAGTTACTTTCTCTCATGGGCGCTCCGTTCTCAAAGTAAGGAGGGATAGTTGTGGCCAAACAATCAATGAAAGTTAAGCAGGCAAGACCCGCTAAATACTCATCAAGACAGTACAACAGATGCAAAATCTGCGGCAGGCCGCATGCCTATCTCCGTAAATACGGAGTATGCCGTATCTGCTTCAGAGAACTGGCTCATGCGGGTCAGATTCCCGGAGTTAAAAAAGCAAGTTGGTAAACGAGCAATTGCATAAAGGAGGTTGACGGTATGCAGATTACTGATTCCATCGCCGACATGTTAACGAGAATCCGCAACGCAAGTTCGGCAAAACATGATTCGGTTAAGATTCCCGCATCCAACATGAAGAAAGCGATTGCTCAGATTCTTGTTGATGAGGGCTATATTAAAGGTTTTACAGTTGAAGATGACGGCAAACAGGGTATGATCGAAATCACTCTCAAATACGGCGCCAACAAAGCTTCAGCTATTACAGGATTACGCAGAGTTTCCAAGCCCGGCCTGCGTATTTACACAAGCTGTGAGGATATGCCTAAGGTTATGAAAGGCCTCGGTATTGCTATCCTCTCAACATCAAAGGGTATTATGACTGATAAGGACGCTCGCAAAGCCAACGTCGGCGGCGAAGTTCTTGCGTTTATCTGGTAAGGGGAGGTGCTGTTTAAATGTCTCGTATAGGTAAATTGCCGATAGCAATTCCCGCAGGCGTCGATGTTACGATCGACGGCAGCACTGTTACAGTTAAAGGTCCCAAGGGTACACTTTCCAGAACAGTGCACAGCAACATCACAGTTGCTAAAGACGGCGACACAATCACTGTTACCCGTCCTAACGACAATAAGCTCAACAGATCACTTCATGGTCTTACAAGAAGTCTTATTGCCAACATGATTCAGGGCTGCAACGAAGGTTACAGCAAGGAACTCGAAATCAACGGCATCGGTTACCGTGCTCAGATGCAGGGTAAAGAGCTCGTTATGAATATCGGTTTCTCACATCCTGTTACAATGACAGCTCCCGAAGGCATCGAGATCGAGGTACTTTCACCCACATCTCCTGCAAAACTCAAAGTTTCGGGCGCTGATAAGCAGAAGGTAGGTCAGTTTGCCGCAAACATCCGCGAAAAGCGTCCTCCGGAGCCCTACAAAGGCAAAGGAATTAAATACGCTGACGAGGTTATCCGCCGTAAAGAAGGTAAAGCCGGTAAGGGCGGCAAATAATAGTCTAATTGAAGGAGTGAAACACTTATGGTTACAAGACCAGACAGTAACAAGGCAAGAATCAAACGCCACAAAAGAGTTCGTGGCAAGATTTCAGGCACAGCAGAGTGTCCTCGCCTTAATGTATTCCGCTCTCTGCAGCATATCTACGCTCAGTTAATAGACGATGTACAGGGTGTTACCCTTGTATCTGCCTCAACTGTAGAAAAGGATTTTGAGGAATACGGCGGAAATAAAACCGCAGCTCACAAAGTGGGCGAATTATTGGCAAAACGCGCCGCTGAAAAAGACATCACAGAATGTGTTTTTGACCGTGGCGGTTACATCTATCACGGCCGTGTTCAAGAGCTGGCCGAAGGCGCCCGTGAGGGCGGCCTCAAGTTCTAAGTGAGGAGGAATTACTTTGGCTAATATTGATGCATCGGCTACAGAGCTTCAGGAAAGAGTGGTTACTATTAACCGCGTATCCAAAACTGTAAAAGGCGGACGTATCTATAAGTTCGCAGCCCTTGTTGTTGTAGGCGACGGCAACGGCACAGTCGGTTTTGGCATCGGTAAGTCAGGCGAAGTTCCTGACGCTATCCGTAAGGGTATCGAGGATGCTAAGAAGAATCTTATCAAGGTTTCGCTCAAGGGTACAACCATTCCCCACGAAATCATCGGTAAGTTCGGCGCAGGCGTTGTTCTTCTCAAGCCCGCAGCACCCGGTACCGGCGTTATCGCAGGCGGCCCCGTTCGTGCCGTAGTTGAAACAGTAGGTATTAAGGACATCCGTTCCAAGGCTTTACGTTCCAACAATCCCTGCAATGTTGTCAGAGCTACTATTGACGGCCTTTCAAAGCTTCGTGATATCAATGAAGTTTCAGAGGTTCGCGGTAAGTCAGCTAAAGAAATTTTAGGTTAAGGAGGGTGGTAACAATGGCAAAAGTTCAGGTTAAACTCGTAAGAAGCTTAATCGGCAGCAAAAAAGATCAGATTGCCACCGCCCATGCACTTGGTCTTCATAAGATCGGTGATGTTTCGGTTCAGCCCGAAAATCCCCAGACTACCGGTAAGATTAAGAAGATTTCTCATCTTATCGAAGTCAGTGAAGCATAAGCAAGGAGGTGCGAAGTATGAAGTTGCACGAACTTTCACCGGCAGCAGGTTCCAAAAAGGAACGCAAGCGTATCGGTAGAGGTGCAGGTTCCGGTCAGGGTAAAACCGCCGGTAAAGGTCACAAGGGTCAGTTAGCACGTGCAGGCAGAGGCATGAGAGCCGGCTTTGAAGGCGGTCAGATGCCCTTACAGAGAAGACTTCCCAAGAGAGGCTTCAACAACATCTTCCGCGATGTTACTGTAACAGTTAACGTAAGCGACCTTGAAGCAAAGTTTGATAACGGCGCTGTTGTAGATACAGACGCACTCAAAGCTGCAGGCCTTGTTAAAAATTACTTTGACAGAGTTAAGGTTCTCGGAAACGGTGAAATCACAAAAGCTCTTGAAGTTAAAGTTAATGCTTATTCTGAATCCGCTAAGCAGAAAATTGAAGCAGCAGGCGGAAAGGCAGAGGTGATTTGACATGTTTAAGACGTTTGTTAATGCATGGAAAATCCCCGAAATCAGAAAGAAAATTCTTTTCACAGCTCTTATACTTTTAATATTTCGTATAGGCGCTGCTATCCCGGTTCCTTTTATTGATGTTGGTGAAGGCGGAATCTTCGATTTCACAAACGGTTCTTCAATGCAGGGAACATTCATGGAATATTTAACAATGATGACCGGTAACGCTTTCAACTACGGTACGCTTTTCGCTATGTCGATCACACCGTACATCAACAGCTCGATCATCATGCAGCTGCTCACAGTTGCTATTCCCGCCCTTGAAAGACTTTCAAAGGACGGCGAGGAAGGCAGAAAGAAGATTGCTTCGATCACAAGATTTGTTACAATCGCTCTTGGTCTTCTTCAGAGTACAGCATACTACTTCTATTTAAGAGGAAACAATTACCTTCTTAACTCAATGGACGGCGCCGCATTCAAAGGCTTTGACGCTATACTTCAGGCTCTTGTTATCATAGCTTGTCTTACAGCAGGTACAGCACTTATCATGTGGCTCGGTGAGCAGATCAACGTTAACGGTATAGGAAACGGTATTTCACTTATCCTTTTTGCAGGTATCGTATCCCGTATTCCTACTCTTCTTACTCAGCTTTACTCAAGCGAAGGCGGTTACTTCTCAAGAGGCGGCGTTTACTCCGTACTTACAGTAGCCGTATCGATCGTACTTCTTCTTATGATCGCTTATATCGTTTGGATGGATAATGCAGAACGCCGTATTCCGGTTCAGTATGCAAAAAGAGTTGTAGGCCGTAAGATGTACGGCGGACAGAACACTCATATTCCGATCAAGGTAAATATGTCCGGTGTTATGCCCATCATCTTCGCTTCATCAATTCTTTCACTTCCTCCCACGATCAACCTTTTCACCAATGTATCTCAGGATAAGCATCCTCACTGGTATGCTTTCTTTGAACTCTTCAAGAGCTCACATTGGGCATATGCAATTATGTATTTTGTACTCATCATTGCTTTTGCATATTTCTATGCAAGCATCCAGTACAATCCGATCGAAATGGCAAACAACATCCGCAAAAACAGCGGTGCTATCCCGGGTATCCGTCCCGGTAAGCCCACGTCGGATTATATCGGAAAGATTCTCGGCAGAATCACATTACTCGGCGCTTTGCTTCTGAGTGTTGTTGCTCTCTTCCCGATTCTCTTCCAGTTGTTTACAAAACTCGGTCACCACGAAATGGCTGTTTCACTCGGCGGTACATCAATCATCATTCTTGTTGGTGTTGCTCTTGAAACTGTTAAACAGCTTGAATCCCAGATGATGATGCGTCATTACAGAGGATTCCTTGATTAATCCGGAGGTTGCAAATATGAATTTGATTCTTCTCGGAGCACCGGGCGCAGGAAAAGGAACTCAGGCAGAGGTTATCTGCAATCATCTTTCTATTCCTGCTATTTCAACAGGCAACATTATCCGCGAAGCTCTTTCAAAGGGCACGGAAATGGGCCTTAAAGCAAAATCGTTCATCGACGCAGGTCAGCTCGTTCCTGATGATGTCGTAATCGGCATCATCAAAGAGAGACTTGCGAAGGATGACTGCAAAAACGGTTTCATTCTTGATGGATTCCCGCGTACTATTCCGCAGGCTGAAGCGCTTGACAATATGGGCATTGTAATCGACAAGGTTATCGATATCGAAGTACCTGATGAGAAAATTGTCACAAGAATGTCAGGCAGAAGAGTCTGCTCAAAATGCGGAGCTTCATTCCATCTTGAACACAGAAAACCGGCAAAAGAGGGCATCTGCGACGTATGCGGCGGTGAGCTCATCCAGCGTAAGGATGACCATCCCGATACAGTTCTTGACAGACTTAAAGTTTATCATGAGCAGACAGAGCCGCTCAAAGGCTACTATGAAAAAGCAGGCTTGCTTACAATAGTAGAAGGTCAGGAGGATGTTGCCGATACAACGGCACTCATCCTCAAGGCATTGGAGGATTAAGCATGATAGTGCTCAAGACTAATAAGGAATTAGCACTTATGCGCGAAGCGTGTGCAATTTCGGCAGGAGCATTAAAGGTGGCAGGAGAGGCTGTCGAGCCCGGCGTAACAACGGCGGAGATTGACAAAATAGCCTACGATTATATCAAGAAAAACGGTGCTGAACCGAATTTTCTGAATCTATACGGATTTCCTGCTACCGCATGCATTTCCATAAACGATGAGGTTATTCATGGAATTCCGGGCAACAGGGTCATAAAAGCCGGCGATATCGTCAGTATTGACCTCGGAGCAAAAATCCACGGCTTTAACGGCGACAATGCTGCTACTTTCGCGGCAGGGGATATTTCCCCTGAAGCGAAGCGGCTGTGCGACACCACAAGAGAGAGCCTTTACGAAGGCATCAAAATGGCTGTTGCTGGCGGCAGAGTCGGTGACATAGGCGCTGCGGTTTCTGCTTATTGTGAAAAGCGGGGCTTTTCCGTTGTCAGAGAATACGTTGGTCACGGCGTAGGCAGGGAACTTCATGAAGAACCCAGTGTACCGAATTTCGGCACTCCCGGCAGGGGTGTGCGGCTGATACCCGGCATGACGATCGCTATTGAACCCATGATAAATATGGGCAAGGCGGGAGTTAAGCAAATGCCGGACAGCTGGACTGTTAAAACAAAAGACGGTTCGCTTTCAGCGCACTTTGAACATACGGTTGCAATAACACCGGACGGTCCGAAAATCATGACCTTGATATGAGGAGGTAAGGAGTATGTCAAAACAGGATATGCTTGAGCTTGAAGGCGTTGTAGTTGAGGCGCTGCCGAACGCAACATTTCAGGTTGAGCTGGAAAACGGTCACAGAATTTTAGCCCATATATCCGGCAAGCTGCGTATGAACTATATACGCATTCTTCCGGGCGATAAGGTTACGGTTGAGGTTTCACCCTATGACCTTACCAGAGGGCGCATAACTTGGCGTTCAAAATAAACGCTTATCAGAAATAAACCTGCAAGGTTAATTTTAGGAGGGCATTCAATATGAAAGTCAGACCTTCTGTAAAGAAAATTTGCGAGAAGTGCAAGATTATTAAGCGCAAGGGAAAAGTAATGGTTATCTGTGAAAATCCCAAGCACAAACAGCGCCAGGGTTAATCCGGCGCAAACCATTCAATGGAGGTGCAACTGAAAAATGGCGCGTATTTCAGGTGTTGACCTGCCCAGAGAGAAGAGAGTTGAAATCGCTCTTACTTATATCTATGGTATAGGTCGCAAAACAGCAAGCGACATTATTGCTGCTACCGGAGTAAATCCTGACATCAGAGTTAAGGATTTATCCGAAGAAGATGTATCAAAACTGCGTGAGTATATCGACCACAACGTTAAGGTTGAGGGTGATCTTCGCAGAGAGACCGCATTCGACATCAAGAGATTGATCGAAATCGGTTGTTATCGTGGTGTTCGTCACCGTAAAGGCTTACCCGTAAGAGGACAGCGTTCAAAGACTAACGCCCGTACACGCAAGGGTCCGAAGAAGACCATTGCCAACAAGAAGAAATAAGGAGGTAGAATTATGGCACCTAAGGGTTCCGCTAAAAAAGGTACTGCTACTCGCAGACGCCGTGAGCGTAAAAACATAGAGCGCGGAGCAGCTCATATTCAATCCACCTTCAATAACACAATTGTTACCATTACAGACACACAGGGCAACGCTGTTTCATGGGCAAGCGCCGGTGAAATGGGCTTCAGAGGCTCTAAAAAGTCAACTCCTTTCGCAGCTCAGACGGCTGCAGAGGTTGCAGCAAAAGCTGCTATTGAACATGGTATGAAAACAGTTGAGGTTTACGTAAAAGGCCCGGGCCAAGGCCGTGAAGCTGCAATCAGAGCTTTACAGACAGCAGGTTTGGATGTAACTATGATCAAAGACGTTACTCCCATTCCTCACAACGGCTGCCGTCCGCCCAAGAGAAGGCGCGTATAAACCTATAATTTCAGGAGGTGTAACTACATGGCAAGATATACCGGTGCGGTATGCAAAATGTGCCGCCGCGAGGGCAAAAAGCTCTTCCTTAAGGGCGAAAGATG
This sequence comes from Oscillospiraceae bacterium, assembly GCA_902789095.1. GTDB lineage: Bacteria > Bacillota > Clostridia > Oscillospirales > Acutalibacteraceae > CAG-488. The sequence goes on from CADAMY010000003.1 coordinate 29,274, forward strand.
CTACACACAGAAGTGTGCTTTCGAGCGTCGTTCATATGCTCCCGGTCAGCATGGCAAGAGCCGCAAAAAGACTTCAGAATACGGTTTACAGCTTCGTGCCAAACAGCAGGCAAGACGCTATTACGGTATTAACGAAAGTCAGTTCCACAAATATTTTCTTATGGCTGAGCGCAAGCAGGGCATGACAGGTGAAAACCTTCTTCGTATCTGCGAGAGCCGCCTTGACAACATTGTTTACCTTTTAGGCTGGGCAAACTCCAGAGCAGAAGGCAGACAGTTAGTACTTCATAATCATTACCTTGTAAACGGTAAAAAGGTAAACATCCCTTCAATCCTTCTTAAAGCAGGTGACGTAATCACTATCAAAGAAGGCAGCCGTGACAGTGAAAAGATAAAAGCAGTTCTGGAAACCAACGGTTCCCGTCCTGTTCCTCAGTGGCTTGACAAAACATCAGATTACGAAGCAAAAATCGTTAATCTTCCTGACCGCGATCAGATTGCTGCTCCTGTTGAAGAGCATCTCATCGTTGAGTTCTATTCAAAATAATTAAACCATAAAGCATTTTTACTGTATTTTACAAGGAGGGTTTTGAATGATAGGAATCGAAAAGCCCAGAATCGAAACAGCAGAAGTTTATCCCGACGGAACATACGGCAGATTTGTAGTAGAACCGCTTGAGAGAGGATACGGAATGACGCTCGGCAACAGCCTGAGAAGAGTTCTCCTTTCTTCTCTTCCCGGATACGCTATTACAACTGTTAAAATCGATGGAATTCTTCATGAGTTTTCCACAATTCCCGGAGTCAAAGAGGACGTAACGGAGATCGTGCTTAATCTCAAGAGCGTTATTCTCAAGATTCACGGCGAAGGTCCCAAAACAATGTATGTTGATATGAAAGGACCGGGAGAACTTACAGCAGGTTGCTTTAAGTATGATTCAGAAGTTGAAATTCTCAATCCTGATCTTCATATTGCAACTCTTGATACCGATGCCAGCGTCGTAATGGAAATCACATGCGACAAGGGCAGAGGCTATGTTTCAGCAGAGAGAAACAAGCAGGAAATCAATCCCGCTATCGGAGTAATCGCTGTTGACTCAATTTATTCGCCTGTTTTAAAAGTCAATTACACAGTCGAGAACACACGTGTAGGTCAGATTACCGACTATGATAAGCTTACACTTGAAGTGTGGACAGATGGCACAATTTCCTCTAAGGAAGCCGTATCTCTTGGCGCCAAGATCCTCAACGAGCATCTCAGTCTCTTCGGTGACCTCTCAGACGAGGCATTTGAAACAGAGATTATGGTTGAAAAGAGTAAGAACGGAAAAGAAAAAGTCCTCGAGATGACCATTGAGGAACTTGACCTGTCTGTGCGTTCTTTCAATTGCTTGAAGAGAGCAGGCATAAACACAGTTGAAGATTTAATCGGAAAATCAGAAGACGATATGATGAAGGTTCGTAACCTCGGCAGAAAGTCGCTTGACGAAGTTGTCGCTAAGCTTACTTCTCTGGGCTATGACCTTCGCAGAGATGACGAATAAGCTTTTACTGTAATTCGTAATTATTATTATCCAACCTATTAACGGTAAAGGAGTGATTTTAATGCCAGGTTCCAGAAAACTCGGCAGAGCAACAGACCATCGTAAGTCAATGCTCAGAGGCATGGTAACCTATCTTTTAGAGAGCGGCAGAATAGAGACCACCGTTACAAGGGCTAAAGAAGTCAGCGCAATGACTGAAAAAATGATCACCATTGCTAAGGACAACACTCTTCACGCAAGAAGACAGGTTCTCGCTTACGTTACAAAAGAGGATGTTGTTAAAAAGCTTTTTGATGAAATTGCCCCCAACTATAAGGATGTAAACGGCGGCTATTGCCGTATTATCAAAACAGGAGCGCGCAGAGGCGACGCAGCAGAGATGTGCATCATCGAGCTCGTTGGCAGCGATGCTGCTGCAAAATAAGGAATTACCAGAATTTTACCGCACAGAAAAGCTCTGTGCGGTTTTTTCTGTTATGATATAAGATTGTATTCTTCAAGTACGGATTTAAGCTTTGCAGACTTTTCATCATTCATTCTGCACAGCGGAAGTCTGCACTCGCCGACGTCAAATCCCATAAGATTCATCGCTTCTTTTACAGGCATCGGGTTAACGTCATAAAACATCGCTTCACAAAGCGGCAGATATTTCTTCTGCATTTCAACGCACTTTTTGTATTTGCCCGATATTCCGTATTTCGCCATAGTGTGAACTTCTTTCGGCAGAATGTTTGCAAGTACGGAAATAACGCCTTTGCCGCCGAGGTTTATTATGGCTGATATCTGATCGTCGTTGCCGGAATATATATCAAAATCTTCCGGGCAGAGCGATATGGTTTTGATAACCGAACTAATGTCCGAATTTGCTTCTTTTGTGCCTGCAACGTTTTCAAGGCAGGCAAGATAAGCATAGGTTTCCGGCTCAATGTTTACGCCTGTTCTTGACGGCACATTATAAAGAATCATCGGCAGATTCACCCTGTCGTTTATAAACTCAAAGTGCTTTTTGAGCCCTTGCTGGCTCGTCTTATTGTAGTATGGCGTCACAACAAGCAAGGCGTCAGCGCCGAAAATCTGAGCCTGTTCGCTCATCATTACTGCGTGTGAAGTGTCGTTGCTTCCCGTTCCCGCAATTACAGGGATTCTGCCCGACACAAATTCAACGCATTTTTTGATAACTTCAATATGTTCTTCATCACTGAGCGTCGGGTTTTCGCCTGTTGTGCCGCAAACGATAAGCGCGTCGGTTTTGTTTTTAACGTGAAATTCAATTAGCTCTTTCAACTTCCCGAAATTGACATTCCCGTCAGCGTCGAAAGGCGTTACAAGAGCGACTCCCGACCCCGTGAATACTGTCTTTTTCAAGAAAATCCTCCTTAAGATAAAAATAAAACAGAGCGGAAATTTTAACTTCCGCTCTGTTGATGATGAATGTAAATCAGTCCATATAACCCTGCTTGCAGAGTAATTCAGCCAGCAGAACTGCGCCGCCAGCCGCACCTCTGAGAGTGTTATGGGAAAGGCATACGAATTTGTAGTCGTACTGAGTATCTTCACGAAGACGACCGATGCTTACAGCCATACCGCCCTCAAGCTCTCTGTGAAGCTTTGTCTGCGGCATGTTGTCCTCTGTGAAATAATGGAGGAACTGCTTAGGAGCTGAAGGAAGTTCATATTCCTGCGGCTCTGCGCTGAATTCATTCCAGATTTTGAGTATCTCTTCTTTAGACGGTACTTTGTCTTCAAATCTGATAAATACTGCGCCCATATGACCGTTGGATACCGGAACTCTGATGCACTGAGCAGTGAAATTCGGAGAATCAGCATTTTTGATTTCGCCGTTTTCAATCGTGCCCCAGATTTTAAGCGGCTCTTTTTCGCTTTTTTCTTCTTCGCCGCCGATAAAGGGGATTACGTTATCTACCATATCCGGCCATGTTTCAAAAGTTTTGCCTGCGCCGGAAATTGCCTGATATGTGCAGACAAGAACATCTTTCACCTTGTATCCTGCTTTATCAAGCGGATAAACGGCAGGAACATAGCTCTGAAGCGAGCAGTTGGATTTAACTGCGATGAAGCCTCTCTTTGTTCCGAGGCGCTTACGCTGGCTCTCTATGATTGCGGTGTGAGCGGCATTGAGCTCGGGCACTACCATAGGAACGTCAGGGGTGAAGCGGTTTGCGCTGTTGTTGGAAACAACGGGGCACTCTGCTTTTGCATATCTTTCTTCAAGGGCTTTGATTTCGTCTTTCTTCATGTCAACCGCACAAAATACAAAATCAACAAGACCTGCGATTTTTTCAACGTCTGCCGTTGCGTCCATAACTATTAAGTCCTTCATTTTTTCGGGCATGGGAGTATCCATACACCAGCGGCTGCCGACAGCTTCCTCATATGTTTTGCCTGCTGAGCGGGGACTTGCCGCAACAAGAACGGGTTCAAACCACGGATGATTTTCGAGGAGTGATGCGAATCTCTGACCTACCATACCGGTAGCTCCGATAATGCCTACTTTAAATTTTTTCATAATTCTTTACCTCTTATCAAAAAACTATTGTTTTTTTGGTTGTCATGCAATATAATATACAGGCAACAAATTAATTTATTTTAGCATTTATTATAAAATCCGTCAATGATTTTATACAGCTTTTTTTAAAAGATTTCAATTTATTTAATCAAGAGGGCATTTTTTAATGAAAACATCAGACTTTTTTTATGATTTACCTCAGGAGCTAATAGCTCAGAAACCTGTTGAGCCGAGAGATTCTTCAAGACTTATGGTGCTTGATAAGAAAACAGGCGAGGTTGAGCATAAGCATTTTTATGATATATGTGATTATCTGGAAGAGGGCGACTGCCTGATTCTGAATGACACGAGAGTTCTGCCCGCAAGAATTTACGGAGTAAAAGAAGGTACGGGAGCGCACGTTGAGTTTCTGCTTCTGAATCACGTTGAAAATGACGTATGGGAAGTTCTTGCCGGACCGGGTAAAAGAGCTAAGGAAGGTACTCAGTTCACTTTCGGCGACGGAATAATGAGAGCAAAGATAATTGAAGTGCTCGCAAACGGAAACCGAATTGCTCAGTTCAGCTATGAGGGCAGTAATTTTTATGATGCGCTCGACAGAGTAGGCGAAATGCCTCTGCCGCATTATATAACCGAAAAGCTTGAAAATAAAGAGCGTTATCAGACAGTTTATTCAAGGGAGCTCGGCTCGGCGGCTGCTCCGACGGCGGGACTTCATTTTACTCCTGAACTGCTTGATAAAATCAGAGCAAAGGGCGTTAAAATCGGATTTGTTACGCTTCACGTCGGGCTCGGTACTTTCAGACCGGTCAAAGCCGAAAAAATCGAAGATCACAAAATGCATTCGGAGCATTACAGCATACCAAAAGAGACGGCAGAAATCATCAACAGCACAAAAGCCGCAGGCAAAAAGGTTGTTGCAGTCGGCACTACCTGCTGCAGAACGCTTGAGTCAGTCTGTCAGGTGAAGGGTGAAGTGTGCGAATATGACGACTGGACAAGCATATTTATTTATCCCGGTTATGAATTTAAGTGCATAGACGCGCTTATTACAAATTTCCACCTGCCTGAAAGCACGCTGATTATGCTCGTCAGCGCCTTCTGCGGATACGAAAAAACGATGAATGCTTATAAAATCGCCGTTGATGAAAGGTACAGATTTTTCAGCTTCGGCGACGCCATGATAATAGTTGACAGGAATAACGATAAAGGAGAATAAACAATGCCCCTTAAAATTATAAAGCAGGAAGGGAAAGCCAGACGAGGCGAATTCGCAACCGTTCACGGTACGGTGCAGACTCCAGCATTTCAGAACGTTGCAACCTGCGGAGCAATAAAAGGTGCGCTTGATGCTTATGATTTAAAAAACATCGGCTGTCAGGTTCAGCTCTGCAATACTTATCATCTGCACGTTCGTCCGGGCGATAAACTCGTTAAGGAACTTGGCGGAATCAGAAAATTCACAGGCTGGCAAGGTCCCGTGCTTACCGACAGCGGCGGATTTCAGGTCTTTTCACTTGCTTCTCTGCGTAAAATCAAGGAGGAAGGCGTGACTTTTGCCTCTCATGTCGACGGACGAAAGATATTTATGGGGCCTGAGGAAAGTATGCAGATTCAGTCAAATCTCGCTTCGACGATAGCTATGGCTTTTGACGAATGTGTTGAAAATCCTGCGCCTTACGAATATGCAAAAGCTTCATGCGAAAGAACGGTGCGCTGGCTCGTTCGCTGTAAGGAAGAGATGGAAAGACTCAATTCACTTCCTGATACGCTGAATAAAAAGCAGCTTCTTTTCGGTATAAATCAGGGCTGCACTTATGACGATCTGAGAATCGAAAATATGCAGAAAATAGCGGAGCTCGATCTTGACGGCTACGCAATAGGCGGACTTGCAGTAGGTGAGCCGAAAGAAGATATGTACAGAATTATTTCCGCAGTTGAGCCTTACGCTCCGAAGGATAAAATCCGTTACCTTATGGGAGTCGGCACACCGGGCAATATACTTGAAGCGGTCAGCAGAGGAGTCGATCTTTTTGACTGCGTTATGCCCAGCCGCAACGCCCGTCACGGCCATCTGTTTACGATGAACGGAATTATAAATATCAACAACGCAAAGTATGAAAAAGATGATTCGCCGATTGAAGAGGGCTGTCAATGTCCGACTTGTCAGCGTCATTCAAGGGCATATATCCGTCACCTTTTTAAAGCTAAGGAAATGCTTGCCATGCGCCTTTGCGTGACTCATAACCTCTGGTTTTATAATATGCTTATGAAGAAGATTCGTGACAGCCTTGATGAAGGCACGTTTACTCAGTTTAAGGAAAAATATACGGATCTGCTTGATACGAGAATCTGACAAGTTTTGTAAAATTTTTAAAAAAACTATTGAAAAATAAAAACAATATGATACAATAATATTGACCATATTATAAGGAGGAAATATTTATGGCTTATAAAATTTCAGATGATTGTATTTCCTGCGGCGCATGTGAGGCTGAATGCCCTGTAAGCGCTATCGCTGAAGGCGACGGAAAATACGAAATCGATGCAGATGCATGTATCTCTTGCGGATCCTGCGAAGGCGTTTGCCCCGTTGGAGCACCTCAGGAAGAATAATTGCATAATACCGGTGCAGGGTGGTTATTCCACCCTGCTTTTTCTTTATAAAAAAGCGGCTGAGTAAAATCAGCCGCTTTAATCGTATATTATATTTTATTTAAGAGCCAGTCTGAATATTTTTTCAATATCCTCACTATCGAGAGGTCTTATGCGTGAAAGCTTTACAGTACCTTTCATTGTAGCGTCAAGCGCCAGAGCAGTTATTTCGCTGTCGTCAGGTTCAACTCCGAGCTCTTTGAGCGAAGTCGGCATACCTATGGAGCGGAAGAAACCGACTGTAAGCTCAATGCCTTTTTTTGATGCGGCAATATCGTCTTTTTCATCAATGCTCCAGACTTTGCGGGCAAAGCGGCTGAATCTCTGAGGGCAGTCACGGTAAAGATATTCTGCCCATGAGCCCCATACTGCAGAAAGCGAAGCGCCGTGGGTTGCGCCGTATTTTGCAGAAAGAGCATGACCGAGCTTATGAACGGAAAAATCCTTGCCTCTGCCGCATTCCGTAAGTGAATTGTGAGACAGGCTCGATGCCCAGAATATTTCCGCCAGGGCGTCGTAATTTTCAGGATTTTTTATTACTTCAGCGCCGTTTCTGATAACCGTTCTGATAAGCCCTTCCGCAATTTCGTCGGTCAGTTCGGCGTGGGAATCAGGGATAAAATAACGCTCCATCGTGTGCATCATAATATCCGTGATGCCTGCGGCAAGCTGATATTTCGGCAGCGTTGCGCCGTATGAAGGATTCACAAGCGCAAATTTACAGCGGTTGAATTCCGTGCTGAGTCCTGATTTTTTGCCGATTGATTCGTTAGTCAACACGGCGGAATCGCTCATTTCGCTGCCTGCCGCCGGCATAGTAAGAACCGCGCCTATCGGAAGGGACTTTGTAAGCTCCGCCTTTCTTGTCCATATATTCCAGAGCGGAGTACCGGGGTTTGCCGTACCGTGAGCTATTGCTTTTGCCGTATCTATTGCGCTGCCGCCGCCGATGCCGATAATTAAATCTGCGCCGAATTCAACAGCTTGTTTTACGCCTTCCTCAGCGTGGGCGAGGGTGGGATTCGGCTGAGCTCCGCCGAAAAGAGAGTATTCAACTCCTGCTTTTTCAAGCGAGAGCTTCACCTCGTCAAGCAGTCCGCTTCTAATAACGCTTCCTTTTCCGTAAACGAGCATAGCGCGCCTGCCGTAACGTGAGGCGATTTCGCCTGCCTGCGATTGAGCGGCTTTGCCGAAAACAACTTTAGTCGGTGCATAAAAAATAAAATCCTGCATAGTTTACACTTCCTTACCTGATTTTGTGAGCTGAATGCCCATATCAAACGCTTTTTTACATTCAAGAGGAAAAACGGTTTCGTGTCTGCGCTTTTTTGCTTCAGGATCAAAAATCGACCATTCCCAGTCAAGCTTTGAATAATCGTCGAGCTGTAACGTGTCGCCTGCAACGAGCGTTTCAGTAGGTCCCACAAACCTTGAAAAAGTATTGCGGTAGCCATCGATCAATCCTGTAAAATAATTGTCAGGAGCGTTGCTGGTCATTATAAGAAGCACCGGTACAGGATGCTGATTACAGCATGGATTTTCTGCGTTGTATGTAAGATTCTGAAAAATCAGCCTTTCATAAAGCGCACGGAATGACGCAGTCATTTCAGAAAGATAATTCGGCGAGCCGATTATAAGTCCGTCAGATTCTCTTATAGCGTCAAGAACGGGCGTGAGCGCATCGCGGCATATACATCTGCCCTTGTTTTTTTCTCTTTTACAGCCGAAGCATGAAATACATCCTGTATATCTCTCCATTCTGAAAAGGTCAAACTTAATAACCTCTGCGCCCTGCGATTCTGCGCCACTGATTGCTTCATTTATCAATGTATCTGTGTTGCGGCCCTTTCTCGGGCCAGCGTTTACTGCAATTATTTTCATAGTTTTTCCTTTCCGCTTAAAGCTGTGAATTTACTTTTACCAAGACCGATATGCAATCAGCTATTATCAGTTTTTCTCCATCGGGTCTTTTTCTTATATTATAAATCTTTAAATCAAAAAATCAATATTTACTCGCTCAATTTTGCCGTAAATATTTTAATTAATACTGATTAAAAACAGGTAGACATATTCTGAAATTAGTTATATAATTATTAAAGGATTTTTATTCTCGAAAGTTTTAAAAAGTGAATGAATAATTGAGCGTGTGAATTATGATAAAGATTATTTATGAAGACGTGTCCGCTTATGAAAATAAGGAGCTGTTTTACGAGCTTTACTCAAAAATGCCAGATTACAGAAAAAGCAGGACAGACAGTTTAAAACTTGATAAAGATAAGCGCCTTTCGCTCGGCGCAGGAGTTCTGCTCTGCCGTGCGCTAAGCGTTGCAGGATTTGACGGAAGCGAATTAAATATATCCTATGGTGAACACGGCAAACCGTATTTCCCTGAGATAAGCGATAAGTTTCAGTTCAGCCTTTCTCATTCCGGCAATATGGCTATGTGCGCTTTTTCATATTCAGATGACGGAAAAGCCGTACCTGTCGGGTGCGATATCGAGCTTGTCAGAAAAACCGATATTAAAATTGCAAAACGATTTTTTGCGCCGGAGGAATATGAACGGATTATTTCTCTGAGCGATGAAAACGAAAGAGCCGATTTGTTTTTTAGATATTGGACTCTTAAAGAAAGCTTTATCAAATTAACGGGAAAAGGGCTGAGCGCTCCGCTTGATGAATTCGTTATATTCCGTGATGAAAAAGACGAAATCCGCGTCAGGCAGAACGGTAAAATCGAAAATCTGATTTTCGGCGAAGAAGTGCCGCTTGAAGGCTATCGGGCATCATGGTGCGCAAAAGCAAAACGTGAGTGATGATCACTCAAAAAATATAAACTCGGGATCAATGGAATCGGTAACTATTTCGTGTTTTAAGTTTGTAAGATATAGTTTTTGCTTTTTGCGAAGACGCTGTGTGTCGATTTTCAGAATACAAAAATCTGTATCTTCTTTAAGCCGTGATGCTTTCCAGTTGAGAAAGTTGTCGTTTATTATAAAATCATAATTGTCAGTCAGATATATCCATTTTCTTTGAACGGTTAATCCTTCTGATTTTATTTTATCCAGCAGTTTTATCGGCGTTATATGGTATAAATAATTGCTGCCCGTATATTCTTCCGAAATATCAACAACCGATTTCGGAAAAAGAAATGACAACGCTTTATTGCCGATAATGAATCTGAATAAACCTAAAAACATATATTTAAAGTTTTTATCTGAAAAATCTTTTTTAATGTTTTCCGCCCATAAACCGTTCTTCATTCTGCATGCTATAAATTCATGTATAATATCTGATGCTTTATATTTTGGCTGTTTATCGATAATACAATATCCTTTTAATACTTTCACAAAATGAGCACCTCGCAGATATTTAAATATTTAATAAATTATCATAAGAATATCATTTTGTCAATGATAAATTTGATGGTGCTTGACTTTGATTTTCGTCAATATTATAATTAAAAAAACATAAATGAACAGGCAGGCGATAAAATGAAAAAATCTTATTATATCGGCATAGATCTCGGCACATCTGCGGTGAAGCTGCTGCTCGTCAGCGCAGACGGTGAGATTCACAACACGGTTACAAAAGAATATCCGCTTTTCTTCCCCCATCAGGGCGTTGAAGGAATAGGCGAGCTTGTAAGCAAGATTGACGCAGGAGACGTTAAGGGGATCGGATGCGCAGGGCAGATGCACGGTCTCGTAGCGCTTGATAAAGACGATAGCGTTTTAAGACCTGCCATTCTCTGGAATGACGGCAGAACTCAGGCGGAGACTGACTATCTCAATAACGTTATAGGCAAAGACGTGCTTTCAGCCAGAACGGCTAATATTGCATTTGCAGGCTTTACCGCGCCGAAAATACTCTGGATGAAAAATAATGAACCTGAGCTTTTTGAAAAAATCAGCAAGATAATGCTCCCGAAGGATTATATCAATTATCGCCTTACAGGTAAATTTACAACAGATTATTCCGACGCTTCGGGAATGCTTCTTCTTGACGTTAAGAATAAATGCTGGTCTGAAGAGATGCTGAAAGTCTGTTCGGTCAGCCGTTCTCAGCTCCCTGAACTTAAAGAAAGCTATGACGTTACCGGTACGCTCAGTCCTTCTGCGGCGAAAGCGCTCGGACTCAGCGAAAACGTAAAAGTTGTCGCCGGAGCAGGGGACAACGCCGCCGCTGCAGTCGGAACGGGTACCGTTAAAGACGGCGGATGCAATATTTCGCTCGGAACGTCAGGCACGATTTTTATTTCGTCAGACAAATTTGCCGTTGATAAATTCAATGCGCTTCACAGCTTTGACCATGCAAACGGTAAGTATCATCTTATGGGTTGTATGCTCTCTGCGGCGAGCTGCAACAAGTGGTTCTGCGATGAGATTCTCAGAACAAAGGATTACGCCGCAGAGCAGGCAGATATAACGGACGATAAACTCGGCTGCTGCAGTGTTTACTTTCTTCCTTATCTTATGGGCGAAAGAAGTCCGCTCAACGATACAGATGCAAGAGGAACGTTCATCGGTATGTCGATGGACACTTCAAGAAGCGATATGATTCAGGCTGTGCTTGAAGGTGTTGCTTTTGCAATAAGAGACAGCTTTGAAATAGCGAAAGAGCTCGGCATTGAAATAAATAAAAGCAAGCTCTGCGGCGGCGGAGCAAAGTCGCCTCTGTGGAGAAAGATAATATCAAACGTGCTGAATATTCCGCTTGAAATTCCGGAGGCAGAGGAAGGCCCCGGATACGGCGGAGCAATGCTGAGTATGGTCGGATGCGGTGAATACAAAACGGTCAACGAATGCGCTCAGGCTCTTGTTAAAACAAAAGAAGTGATTATGCCTGATAAAGATATTGCATCAAGATATGAAATGCAGTATAATAAATTCCGCAGGATTTATCCGAGCGTTAAAGAATTATTTAAAACTTTGAAATAAAGGAGAACAGATATGGCTGAATATTTTAGCAATATACCTTCAATAAAATATGAGGGAAGCGAGAGCAAAAATCCTTTTGCATTTAAATTCTATGACCCCGAACGAGTAATTATGGGCAAAAAAATGAGCGAGCATCTTCCGTTTGCAATGGCATGGTGGCACAATCTCTGCGCCGCAGGAACGGATATGTTCGGCAGGGACACGGCGGATAAATCTTTCGGCGAAGAAAAAGGAACTATGGCTCACGCAAAAGCAAAGGTTGACGCCGGATTTGAGTTTATGCAGAAGCTCGGCATACGTTATTTCTGCTTCCACGATGTTGATATTGTCCCTGAGGCTGACGATATTAAAGAAACCAACAAACGTCTTGATGAGATTTCGGATTACATCTTAACAAAGATGAACGAAACCGGAATCAAGTGCCTTTGGGGTACTGCAAATATGTTCTCAAATCCCAGATTCATGAACGGCGCAGGCAGTTCAAATTCAGCCGACGTTTTTTGCTTTGCGGCGGCTCAGATAAAAAAAGCGCTTGACATTACCGTTAAACTCGGCGGTAAAGGCTACGTTTTCTGGGGCGGCAGAGAAGGATATGAAACCCTACTTAATACCGACGTAAAATTTGAGCAGGATAATATTGCAAGACTTATGCGCTTAGCCGTTGATTACGGCAGAAGTATAGGCTTTACAGGCGATTTTTACATTGAGCCTAAGCCGAAGGAGCCTATGAAGCATCAGTACGATTTTGACGCCGCAACGGCAATAGGCTTCCTTCGCCAGTACGGACTTGATAAAGATTTTAAGCTCAATATCGAAGCAAACCACGCCACTCTCGCTGGTCACACGTTCCAGCACGATTTAAGAATTTCAGCTATCAACGGAATGCTCGGCAGCATTGACGCCAACCAGGGCGACTATCTTCTGGGCTGGGATACAGACGAATTCCCGTTCAACGTATATGAAACCACAATGTGTATGTATGAGGTGCTTAAATCAGGCGGTCTTACGGGCGGATTCAATTTTGACGCAAAAAACCGCAGACCGAGCTATACTTATGAAGATATGTTCTATGCGTTCATTCTCGGTATGGATGCGTTTGCTCTCGGACTTATCAATGCCGCCAAGCTGATTGAAGACGGCAGAATTGATTCATTCATCAAAGAGCGTTACAGCAGTTACGAAAGCGGAATCGGCGCAAAAATCAGAAGCGGCGAAACCACTCTTGCCGAGCTTGCGGAATATGCGGAAAACCTCGGCGCCCCTGCGCTTCCCGGCAGCGGAAGACAGGAAAATCTGGAAGCAATAGTAAACTCCGTTTTGTTCGGTATGTGATATTCGTAAATAACTACAAAAACTCCGGCTGTTATCGGCCGGAGTTGTGCATATATTCAATAATATACAATAAATCCAATTATTTCGGTATAATCTATTGACTTTTATAAAAATAATTGTATAATTATTCAATAACAGTGTATACACAAGAGGGATAATATGAAAAAAGTTTTTATTGACGGCAAAGCGGGAACAACAGGGCTGAGAATTTATGAGAGGCTGAGCAAGCGTGAAGATATACAGCTTCTTCTGCTTCCCGAAGAGAAGAGAAAAGATTTATCTGCTCGTAAAGAGATGCTAAACACCTGCGATATAGCTTTTTTGTGTCTGCCTGACGCCGCGAGCATAGAAGCTGTCAGCCTGATAGAAAATCCCGATGTCTGCGTTCTGGATACTTCAACGGCTTTCCGTACCGACCCTGACTGGGCATACGGATTCCCTGAGTTGTCGCCGGAACATAGGCAGAAGATAATTAATTCAAAAAGAATCGCTGTTCCGGGTTGTCACGCCGGCGGATTTATAGCTCTTGTCTATCCGCTCGTTGAGGCAGGTATTCTCAAATCCGATCAGCTTTTAAGCTGTCATTCACTAACGGGATACAGCGGCGGCGGCAAAAATATGATATCTCAGTATGAAAATCCAGAGCCGGAACCCGAGCTTTTTTCACCCCGTCAGTACGGCCTTTCACAGAATCACAAGCATTTAAAAGAAATGAAGGCTGTCACGGGAATCGAAAACTTCCCTGTTTTCTGCCCGATTGTAGCGGATTATTATAACGGAATGCTTGTAACTGTGCCGCTTTTCAAGGAATGGCTCGGCGGCGCTGAGGCGTGCGATATCAAAAATGTATATTCAAAAAAGTATACCGGTCCTATCGTGAAATATAAAGAAGAAATCGGCGAAAACGGATTTATCTGTTCAAACAAGCTTTCGTTCTTTGACAATATGGAAATTTACGTTGAGGGCAATGATGAGAGAATCATTCTTATGGCAAGATATGATAATCTCGGCAAGGGCGCTTCGGGCGCTGCTGTGCAGAATATGAATATTATTATGGGAATCGACGAAACAACAGGTCTTGATATAGGAGAATGACTATTATGAAAGAGATTACAGGCGGCATCTGCGCCGCAAAAGGATTTAAGGCAAACGGTATTCACTGCGGAATCAGAAAGAATAAAACAAAACGTGATCTTTCGCTTATTGTCAGCGAAAAAAGGGCTGCTGCTGCGGCGACTTATACAACTAATCTTGTTAAAGGCGCACCGCTGACCGTTACAAAAAACAATATTTCAGACGGATACGCTCAGGCGATTATCTGCAACAGCGGCAACGCCAACACCTGCAACGCAGACGGGATTGAGATTGCAGAAAAAATGTGCGCTCTTGTTGAAGAAGCAACCGGCATCAGCAAAAAAGACGTTGTTATAGCTTCAACCGGCGTTATTGGTCAAAAGCTTGACGTTGAGCCTATTGCCGCAGGAATGGCGGAGCTCGCTGCCGGTCTCGGCGACAACAGCGATTATGCCGCTCAGGGTATTATGACGACCGATACCGTTAAAAAAGAGTATGCGCTCAGCTTTGAAATCGGCGGCAGGGAGTGCAGGATAGGCGGTATAGCAAAGGGCAGCGGTATGATTCATCCGAATATGGCGACAATGCTCGTTTTTGTTACAACCGATGCCGCAATTACTCCTGAAATGCTCAACAAAGCCCTTAAAAATGATATTCAGAATACTTTTAATATGATAAGCATTGACGGCGATACGTCAACGAACGATATGGTAAGCGTGCTTGCCAACGGTATGGCGGAAAACGAACTGATTGATTCAGAGGGCGAGAGCTACGACGCTTTCTGTACTGCGCTCAACACTCTTACAACTTACCTTTGCAGAAAGATTGCAGGCGACGGCGAAGGAGCCACAAAACTTCTTGAATGTAAAGTTACAGGTGCGGACGATGAAAAAACCGCTAAAATTGTCGCTAAGTCAGTTATATGCTCCTCGCTCCTTAAAGCGGCAATGTTCGGCGCTGACGCAAATTGGGGACGTGTACTCTGCGCTATCGGCTACAGCGGCGCAGAGGTTGACGTAAGCAAAATAGACGTCAGCTTCCGCTCGTCAAAAGGTACGGTTGACGTGTGTAAGTCGGGAGCCGGCATAGACTTTTCAGAAGAAAAAGCCAAAGAAATACTCCTTGAAAACGAGATCGAAATTCTGGTTTCATTGGGAACAGGTGAGTTCGGCGCCACAGCCTGGGGCTGTGACCTGACTTACGATTACGTTAAAATAAACGGCGATTACAGAACCTGATAAGAGGTGCATAAAATGAAAATTTCAAATACAGACAGAGCTTACGTTCTCACCCATGCTCTGCCGTATATTCAGAAATATACCAATAAAATTCTTGTTATAAAATACGGCGGCAACGCCATGATAAACGATTCGCTCAAGGAGTCTGTTATGAGCGATATTATACTGCTGTCGTTGGTCGGCGTAAAGGTCGTTCTCGTTCACGGAGGCGGACCTGAAATAAATTCAATGCTTAAAAAAATCGGCAAACAGCCTGAGTTTAAAAACGGACTGAGAGTAACCGATAAAGAAACTGTCGATATAGTTCAGATGGTGCTTGCAGGCAAGGTGAATAAAGACCTTGTTAATCTCATTCAGTCAAAGGGCGGCAAGGCGATAGGCTTGAGCGGCGCTGACGGTCACATGATAAAAGCGACTATGAAAGACCCTGAGCTCGGCTATGTAGGCGAGATAACAAAAATTGACGTTCAGCCGATTTTTGACGTTATAGAAAAAGGATATATCCCCGTCGTATCAACAATAGGCTGTGACGATGAGGGCAACACTTATAACATAAACGCCGATACCGTTGCCGCAGGAATAGCCGCAGAGCTGAAAGCGGAAAGCCTTATTTCAATGACGGATATTGAGGGCATACTCAGAGATAAAGACGACCCTTCGTCGCTCATCAGCCGTATTTATACGGAAGACGCTCCCTCGCTTGTTGAAAGCGGAATAATTTCAGGCGGTATGATACCGAAGGTTGACTGCTGTATCAAAGCCATTGAGGGCGGCGTGCGCAAGGTTTTTGTTATTGACGGCCGTGTGCCTCATTCGATTTTAATTGAAATGCTCACCGATGAAGGTATCGGAACGATGTTTGTAAACGGTGAAGATTATAAAAAAAGACATCCTGAACTCAGAGGTGAATAATTATGAATATTACAGAAAACGATAAACAGTACGTAGCAGGAACTTACGCAAGATTTCCGATAGAACTTGTCAGCGGCAAGGGATCGGTTTTAAAAGACAGCTCAGGAAAGGAATATATCGACCTCGGCTCCGGTATTGCGGTCAATATTTTCGGCGCGGCTGACGACGAATGGAAAGCCGCCGTTGAAAAGCAGTTGTCGCTGCTGCCTCATACTTCAAATCTTTATTATACCGAGCCTTGCTCAACGCTTGCAAAGCTTCTCTGCGAAAAAACCGGAATGAAAAAGGTTTTCTTTTCAAACAGCGGAGCGGAAGCCAACGAATGTGCTATAAAGACCGCCAGAAGATATGCTTATAATAAATTCGGCGACGAGAGCCATTCGGGTATCATTACTCTTAAAAACAGCTTCCACGGCAGAACGATAGCTACTCTCAAAGCAACGGGGCAGGACGGTTATCATACCCATTTCGGACCGTTCCCCGACGGATTTTATTACGCTGAGGCAAACAACCTTGAAAGCGTAAAATCAATCGCAGAAGAAAACGGATGCATCGCCGTTATGATGGAGCTCGTTCAGGGCGAGGGCGGAGTATGCAATCTTGATGCTGATTTTGTAAAAGGTGTGTATGATTACGCTCAGCAGAACGATATGCTCATAATTATTGACGAAGTGCAGACGGGCAACGGCAGAACGGGCAAGCTTTATTCGTATATGCACTACGGATTTACTCCCGATATTGTCACGACGGCAAAAGGACTCGGCGGAGGACTTCCGATAGGAGCGACTATGCTCGGCGAAAAAGTGAAAGACGTTCTGATTCCCGGCTCTCACGGCTCAACCTTCGGCGGCAATCCCGTATGCTGCGCAGGCGCCTGCAATATTTTGAGCAGAATTGATGATAAACTCCTAAGTGAAGTCAACGAAAAATCAAAGTTTATTTTTGATTCGCTCAGCGGAGCAGAAGGAGTTAAATCCGTGTCCGGCATGGGACTTATGATAGGTGTCGAAACCGAAAAAAGCGCAAAGGATATTGCCGCCGCATGTATGGAAAAAGGCGTGCTGGTACTCACTGCAAAATCAAAAGTAAGGCTTCTGCCTGCGCTGAATATCCCTGCCGATGAACTCAAAAAAGGAATTGAGATACTCAAAGCTGTTATAGCTGAATAATGAATAACGTATAAAAATAAACTCTCCCGTATTGAAAGTGCAGGAGAGTTTTTCTGTTTTATTTGAGTTTATTTGTGGGAATGGTATCCCGAATATTCCGTAAGGAATCCAGTGTCAAATTCAAATCCGTTTTCGCCGGCGGCCTGTTTTATCGACCACTTTTCAAATATTTCTTTTACGCTCATTTTATCGTCAATCATCTTTTTAAGCTGTGTGTAGTTATCTTCGTTTTTGAAAAGTTTTTCATCTTTTTCGCCGAGCTTTAACGTCAGAGGGCTGTTTCTGAGTGAACGAAGTCCGTTTTCATCTCTTCCCTGAAGCAGGTACAGCGTATCGCCGTTATCATTTGCTTTTTGAAGGTCATAGCCGAGCGTATCTTTCTGATAAACGGCAGTTTCCGCAATCAGACCGCCTCCGTCGGTAACCTTGCGGTCTGCACGGTTGAAGCAAACGACGAGCTTGAGCGTTTCAAATTCCGTGCAGAAATTAAAGTCACCGGTTGAGTCCATAAATCCTGCAATCGGTCCGTGACCGTTATATTCGGGCGCAATCGCATTCGCAATAGCCGTAACCTTGCCTTTGCCCTGAGTCTGCGCTTTTGTCGGTGTCGTCATACGTTCCCAGTTTCCGTTGTATTCACAGTAGAATCCGCAGCCGTTTTCAAAATCGTATTTATTTATATATTTGTCGGTGTCGTCTGTCATGTTTGTCATGGCAAGCAGACCTTTGCAGTAATTGTGAAGGTCAAAAGTATCTATCGCCGCTCGAATGGCTCCCGTGCATGATGCGGAACAGACCCATACGTCTATTCCGTTGTCGTCAAACGCTCTCCAAAGTTCATATATATTATCAGTAACCTGAATGCCCGAAGTCCATTCATATTTCACAACGCCGGTTTTTGAGCTTATTTGTGCAGGACTTTCCCAGATAACTTTTTCCGTTTCTTTGTCCTTGTATTCTTTGAATCCGCGCATAGCAAGATCATAAATTTCTTCCTCTTTCATTCCGGTAAACCAGTACAGCACCCACGGATAAGCAACGTCTGATGATTCCGCGTCATAAACGAGCGAATACATAGCGCGCATTTTTGCCGCAAATTCAAGCCATTCAGGGTCTTTCTGAATCTTTTCCTGAACGTCGTCACGAAGTCCGCCTGCGTTGAACGGACCGTAATTATCCCAAAGATACGTATAAGCCGTGCCTATATCATAAGCCCAGTCAGAGAAAGAGCCATTGCCGTAGCCGAAAGACGTGAGGTCTTTTTCGGTATCGCTGAGGTCTGTGAGAAGAATGTCCCCAAGTTCGTCAGGGTCTATTTCAAACGCCATTGTCTGAATCTGATAAATCGCAAGCTGCTCCTCAACGTCAAAGATTGAGCAGGTGTTGTCAAAATCAAAAACAACATACGGCTTGTCGGCAGGATTTTTGCTGTCAGTTCCGTAAGCCGCAAGAAGTCCGTTTATTGATTCTCTTACGTCGTCATTCCAGTCAGTGTCGGCAATCCGCATATGAAGAATCGGCGATTCATAATCCTCATCAGCTCTGCGTGAACAGGCGCAGGTCAGAATTAAACATATTATAATTAAAACCGACAATGCGGAATTAAGCGTCTTTTTCATAGTGACCTCCATTATAATTTATCCGCATTTAATTATACATTAAATATTTAAATAAAGCAAGTAATCAGCTCATATAATAAATTCACCGGGGTTCGTCATATGATGAACTCCGGTAAATTTTTAATTTAAAAATGTGTTATAAGGTTTACGGAATATTTTAATATAGACAATGCGTCTTCAGAATTTACTGCGTTATCCTTTGTTACATCTCCCGCAAGGAATTTGCTGCCGGTAAGGTTTTCAAGATTTACCGAGTGCTTGAGTGCTAAAAGAGCATCTTCGGAGTTTATGTAACCGTCGCCTGAAATGTCGCCTAAAACGTATTCGTCTTCTTCGGTAATCTCATTGCAGTATGCAAAATCACTGAAATGATTTACATCAAAGTAAACCCATCCGTTGTCAAAAACAAGTTTGTCATAAGGGATTTTTTCAAAGTCGTTTTCTATTTTTTCAGAGAACCAATGGTAAATAAAGCTTCTTTCATTAAACGGAGTATCCTTGCCGATCTTGAAACCTACCCTGACAGGATGATCATCAAGGGGCTGAGCTTTTTCACCGAAAGAATCCATAAGCGTTACAGCATAAAGATTTTTGCTCTGCGCTTTATTTCTGTAAATAAATGCGCCGTACTGCTCTGCGGCAGGTGTGTCCATAGACAGAGTTTCAAATGCGATTTTGAGGTTTCCTACATCCCATTCAAAATCGCCGTCAGTATACTGAACCGAAATATCACCGGCAGGACTTGTCATTTTATAGTATATTTTAAAGTTGTCCCTATAATAGGCAAAAGTCTGATCTTTGCCAATAAGATTGAGCCAGTCATTTTTATCTGATTGGTAATAAATTGTATAATTATCTGATGAAAAGCTGTTAAATATTTTTCCGATATTTTTCAAATTTTCAGGAAGACTTATTTCTTTAACTCCGGAATCAAAGAATGTGTATTCTCCAATCATTTCAATACTGGAAGGAATATCGATTTTTTTCAACATTGTACAGTCTCTGAATGCGTTATCATCAATTGAAACAAGCTTTCGGGAAACCTTTATTTCTTCAAGAGATGTGCATCTGTTGAATGCGTTTTGACGGATTTCGGTAATGCTGTCAGTCATAGTAACTTTTTTAAGGGCTTTCATATTTTCAAAGCATGACAGAGGAATTACCTTTACCGAGTCTGGTATAGATATTTCCTCAATTCGGCCAAGTCCGCTGAATGCACTATCAGCAATCAATTTTGTTTTATCGCTGATTTTAACTGAAGATATGTTGATCGAGGAAGAAACTGAAACAAGATTTTTTCCGCAGTATAAAAAGTATGTATTAATCCAATTACCGGCTGTATTGTAGAATCCCGTGTTATTAAATGCATTGCTGCCTATTTTTTCAAGGCTCGCAGGTAAATCAATATTATTTAAACTCGTACAGTCTCTGAATGCTGAACTGCCGATTTCCTTTAGCGATGAAGAGAATTTTATGTCTGCCAGTGCTGAACATCCCTGAAATGTACTTGAAGCAATAGTATCAACAGAATCCGGCATTTCTACTGTCTCTAAATTTCTAAAGCTTTTAAATGAGCTGTAAAGCGAACCAATACATTCACAGTTAACATCAAAAACTATTTTGATAACCGCATCAGAATATTCGCTGTCAATTTTTGACGGCGAAACAGTTAGAGGCTGACTGCTGTCAAATGCTGTTCCGGAACAAACCATAGTACCGCTGTCGTAAAGTGTCCAAAGGCCGTACTGATCAAATTTTCCGCTTGCGATCTCTTTGCCGTATTCGTCCGAGGGCTCTGCGGCGTTTATGGCAATAATTGTAGCGGCGAGTACGCAGATTACAGAAAGGATAATAATAATTCTTTTAACAGTTTTATTTTTTTTCATTTTGTTTTCTCCTTTTTAATATGCTGTTGCTGTGTAGGTTTTTCCTGCTTCTGCTGTGGTTTCTTTAACTACTACCAGGGCGTCAATATCATATTGATCATACAGCTTATCATAAACTGTTGATTGATTTATCACTTCACCCGGTTTAAAGCTAAGGTTGATATTGCGTGTTGAGCCGTCTTCGTTCTTTACGGTTACTGCAACAGTAGCGTTGGATGCTGCAATCTTTTTTGTGGTTGTTGATGTTGTAGTCTTTTTTGTAGTTGTCCACGTTGTAGTTCTCGTGGTAGTCGTAGTTTTTTTGGTGGTTGTAGTCTTTTTGGTAGTTGCAGTAGTTGTGCTTCGTGTTGTGGTGGTTGAGGATCTGGCGGTAGTGCCGGGTTTCGTTGTTTGCCGTTCAGTAATTGATGATGTGTTTTCCTGCTCGGAATCATTTCCCTTATTTATCAATGATTGAAAAAATGATAGCTGATTTTTAGTAGTTCCCGACGGCTTTGTTTCATTTTGTTCATCAGGATCTGCACTGTTAAAAACATTACCGGCTTTTTCAATAATGGATTCAATAATATTTTTACGTTCCGTTTTTGATTCCTGAGTCTGCGCCGGCTCAACATCATCTTCGTTTTCATTATAAATTGCCGCATTTGCTTCTGCTGCTGCAAATTCAAGATTTGTAGTTGAATTATACGAAGAAGTTGTCGTTTCAGCTTCTGCTTTATGTTTTTTTGCCTGGTCAGTGAGAGTGATAGCGGCTGTTGTTGAAGCCGTAACAATTGCTGCGCTTACAACACCGATCACGGCTTTTTGGACAACACCGCTCGCAACTGCAATTTTTGCGGCTGTAACGGCTGTTACCGCTGTTGCGGCAGAGGATGCGCCTGCTGCCGTGGCGGCAGCCGCTGCAGAGCCTGCCGACGCTGTGCCGGCTGATGACATGATCTGCGCAAAAGAAGCTTCAGCCGCAGCGGTTGAAACAAGTCCGGCGGTTCCGCCATGTTTGAGAAATCTGATAAAAAGCAGCCAGGGAGCAAAGGAAAAAACCGACTTTCCTTTCTTGCGCCGAATGGTCACTTCTTTTTTTACCTGGTTTCTTGCTCTGAGAAGCCTGCCTTTTACCGTGCTTTCGGAAATTTCGAGTGCCGCTGCAATGCTCTTTACAGGCATTCCTTCCTGGTATTTCATCAGCAGACACAGTCGGTTATCAGCAGGCATAATATCAAGTATCTCGTTGATCATATCTTTCATATCTGATGATTCAACAGAGTTTGCAAGAATCGTATCGGAAGATTTATCCTCAATGTTTTCGATCTGATAATCTTCAAATTCCGAAAAGAGGGACGGTGTTTTTTTCTTTAAAACATCTTTACATCTGTTTGCTGCAATACTGAAGAGCCATGATGAAATCATACTTGGCTTTCTGAGCGTCCAGATGTTTTCAATGGCGGAAACGAAGGTGTCCTGAATAATATCCTGCGTTAGAGTTTCGTCTTTTACGGTACGGTAAATAAGCCTGTAAAGAGGGTTATACATAATAATATATATATCCCTGAAAGCTTCTGTGTTTCCGTTCTTAACTTCAACGGCAAGCTTTTCAAGCTTTTTGTGATCCATTTAATCACCTCGTCAATCTTTTAAAATATACCATATATTGCTGTTTTTTTCAATATTTCTTCAAAATAAAAAATATAAAAATATTTAAAAATCGCGTGTCATTTTTGATTTTAAATCGTCGTTGAAAAACAAGTGTCATTTTCAGAATCAAAACGTCATATATTTTGAGGGCTTAAATACAGAATGTCAGGAGGTAATAGAATTGACTGACAAAAAAATTTACAGGTTTGACGGTTTGATGGAAGAAGCAATAAAAGAAGGATGCTTCAGAATAAAAATTCCGTCAAAACAAAAGGAGGAAAGTTTAAGAATTGTTTTAAGGAGAATAAAAAAATAAACGGATTAAAAAACTAAGTCAAAAAAGAGACATATAACGGGCTAAGAAAAAGAGAGAAGTAAATTGAAGATATGGCGTTTGGCAGAGATGCATATGCTCAAGACGTGTATGAAAAATCAAAATAATATAGAAAACGGAAATCTATATCTCAATATGTGCGGCTTTGGCGTTTTTGATATGTTTTTTTGAATTTACTTATATGAACTTGACAAACTTTGATGTCAACGCTTTTACATCAGCTTTGCTTATAAATTTTTCGGTGTCGTAAAGTCTGCTTTTTTAAAAAATGTCAATTCTGAAAGGAGAATGTCTGAATGAACAACAATTTAAAACGAACATTGGCTGCGGTTATGGCGGTTGCCGTCATACTGTGCGCTGCGCCGCTGAATGGATTTTTAGGTATAGATTTGCCTGATTGGCTGAGCTTCGGCGAAATAGAAGCACATGCCGTAACGGAGTTCACTTCCGGTATATATACTTATACTTTATCAGGAGCAAATGCAGTTATCACTAAGGTTGATTCAAGTGCATCCGGTTCTGTTTCTGTTCCGAAAACTTTGGATGGTTATATTGTTTCCGGAATAGGCTCAAGAGCTTTTTACTCAACAGCAATAACTTCAATTACATTACCTTCAACGTTAGAAGGAACAGCAAGTTATTATTATGACGACGGAATAGA
>CADAMY010000004.1 GCA_902789095.1 Oscillospiraceae bacterium
GGACGCAAGTCCGTGAACAGCTAAAACGGCGGTATAACCTGGTATGAAAAAGAAGCTCGTACCTATCGGCATAAAATAACCGCGTGTTTTAAAAAGCATTAGCTCCAGCGCATACGCCAGAAAATAAGCGTACCTTGATCGGCGTATACTTTTCAGATCAATACGCTTTGTCTTTTCTGCTGATGAGACGAAAAAACCTGACAGAACTTTATTTAAGCTCTCCATATAATTCTCCGATCATATTTTGTTATGGTGGTTATCGCTGATAGTGTTGTTTAATGAAACGCAGGAGTTTGAGAAAAAATGGTAAATCTGCGTTAAAAATCAATCATAGTATTTCTGCTTATACATTTTATTGCAACATCGTGAGCAGGCATTTTAAAGCTGATGACATAACCAAGACCTGCTTCGTAACCCGGATTATATCGCATGCCGTCAACGAAAAATGAATAATTGGTGTCGGTTGCAATCATATCGAAATAAACCGTTACGGTTTCGCCTTCTCTGTAACCGGATTTCACGTTTTTATAGGCGAAATCATCGCCGTCAAAATTCAGTTTGTATTTTTTTCCGAACATATCTTCTCTCCTTAAAAAAAGCCGTATTCACTGAATGCGGGAGTGAATACGGCGGAAATGCTCTTTTGTTTATCAGAAAACTTTTACTTTTGTTGTCGGGAACTGCGATTTGTCGCATCCCATAATGCGTGCAAGCTGGGTTGAAAGATCAATATTTTTATACGCTTCGCCCGAAACAAAGCCTGCGTCTTTTGCGCTTACATAAACGGGAACGTTTACGCCTGTGTGCGAGCCTGTGGTGTAATAGTAGCTGCCTGTTTCTTCATCGAGAGTGATTCCGCCTGTTTCATGGTCGGCGGTTACAAGCACGAGAGTGTTGCCGTCTTTTTCGGCAAAGTCAACAGCCGCCTGAACAGCGTTGCTGAATTCTTCAAGCTGTGCCGCCATTTCGGGCATCATGTTGTCGTGCGAGAATTTATCTATATGCGCACCCTCAACCATGAGGAAGAATCCATCTTCGTCAGCGTTGAGCAGGTCGATGGCTTTTACTGTCATTTCGGTAAGATACGGTGTGTCGTCATCATGGCTTACACGAGCAAACGCATCCATACTGAACTGACCGAATGAGCGTGTGCCTGGTTCAAGAGCGTTCATCTGCTCAGCGGTCGTGATATAATCAAAGCCGAATAAATTACATCTTTTTTCGGTAACTGTCTTGCTTGAAGCACCCCAGATAAGAGTAAGGTCGGAACGCATCTGATCCCAGGAAATATCAAACTCGATACTTCTTGAAGGGCTGTGTGCCGAAGAGAAGCACGCCGGCGTAGCTCCGCTTGTTTCGTCAGTTGTGACAACGCCTGCGGATCTGCCTGTTTCAATCGCAAGCTCGCTCAACGATTTGGGCTCAATGAAATTGCCGAGCGGATTGTAAATATAAACGCCTATTGCGTGGTTGTACGTTCTAGTGCCTGCGGCAAGGGCTGTGGCGCCTGCGGCGCTGTCTGTAACCTTTGCGGTAAGGCTTCTTGTTTGGCTCTCGCAGAGTACGGGCAGAGTTTCCATTGAAACGTCAATACCGCGAAGCTTTTTAGCCGCCGCAACGCTGTTAAATCCCATGCCGTCGCCTATCATAAGAATAACATTTTTGTATCGTCTGTAATCCGTGTGGCCTGTGCCGTCCTTGCTGATCCCGCCGCAAAGGGTGAGAATCGTCATAAGAAGCGCAACGACCAAAGAAATGATTCGTCTTATCATTTTAACCTCTCCGTTCAATTATATGATTAGTTATATTTTACATAGCCTTGATTATAAAATCGAGCTATTGATTCTGCTTTTCGGATTTTGAGGGAATCTGTGCGAGCAGTATTGCGCCGAACATAACGGCACAGCCGATATATTCCCTCGGAAGCATCTGCGTGTGAAGAATAATAAGTGAAAAAATAACCGAGAAAACGGATTCAAGGCACAGAAGCATAGAAGCAAGAGTAGGCTCGGTATATTTCTGACCGATTATCTGGAAAGTAAACGCAACGCCGCAGCTCATTATGCCTGCATAAAGAATCGGAATGCCGGCCTGAAGAATATTGCTCCATTCAGGTTTTTCAAATATAAACATACATACACATGATAAACCGCCGGCAATCAGAAACTGACCGCAGGACAGCACTGCGCTGTCAACGTCAGATGCAAAATAATCTATTGCGATTATATGGAACGCAAATGCAAACGCACAAATAAGAGTCAGAATTTCGCCCTTGCCGAAGCTCAGATCAACACCTGTGCCGACGCAAAGAAGATAAAGACCGACAAGCCCTATTCCAACGCCTATCCATACAGTCACAGCAAGTCTGCGCCTGAAAATCAGAAAACCGAAAACGGGTACGAGCAGCATATACAAAGCTGTGATAAATCCGACTTTGCCGGGAGCCAGGTCCTTGAACGCCGCCTGCTGTAAATTTGAGCCGACAAACAGGCACATACCGACTATCAGAATTCCACGAAGCTCTTTTTTCTTCTGCTCTTTTGTTTTTGGAGCGGCAAGCTCCGCTTTTCTTTTTCTGAAAATTGCAATCGGCAAAAGCACAACTGCGCCGACCATAGTTCTGATTCCGTTGAAAGTGAAAGTATCAACGTAGTCCATTCCCTCTTTCTGAAATACAAAAGAAAGTCCCCATATCATTGCGGCGGACAGAAGCAGAACAGGTCCTAATATTTTTTTGCTTTTCATATCATTATCCTTAAATTAAAAGACAAATCGCTCTTTAAATATCATATTGTTTAAGAAGCTCTGCTACCATTTCGCAAATCTTGTCTGCCGCTTCGTCAATGGCAATTTCGCCCTTGAAGCTCTTGTCTCTGTAAGAAACTTCGACAACGCCTCTCTGCATCGTCTTGGGGCTTATGACTGCACGAACGGGGATTCCGAAAAGGTCGGCGTCTGCAAACATTGAGCCGGGACGCATATCACGGTCGTCATACAGAACTTCGATTTTTCTTGCCTGAAGCTCATCATAAAGCTTTTCGCACTGAGCGGAAACCTCGTCGTCTTTACGGCGAAGGTTGCAGATCTCTACCTGCCACGGAGCTATTGAAATAGGCCAGATGGGACCGTAATCGTCGTGACTTTCTTCGCAGATCGAAGCTACGAGTCTGCCGACTCCGATGCCGTAGCAGCCCATTATCGGATTCTGGGCAACTCCGTCACGGTCAAGATACGTCATATCCATGCTCTTTGTGTATTTTGTGCCGAGCTGGAAAATGTTGCCGATTTCGATACCGTTTGAAATAGATACCGTTTTTTTGCCGCATACGGGGCAGATAGCGCCTTCAAATATTTTTGCAACGTCAACGAATTCAACGTCGCCGTAATCTCTTTTGATGTTGAAGCCTTTGTAATGATAGTCAACTTCGTTTGCGCCGCAGACAAGGCTCTGAATACCATCGAGTGAACGGTCAAAAACGATCTGAGCTTTTGCATTCTGGTTTACGGCGCCGATAAATCCTGCAACGATTCCGCTCTCTTCCGTGATGATTGCGGGGTGGATCTCTTCGCCTATATAATTGCGAAGCTTTGTTTCATTTACGTCAAGGTCGCCTCTTATAAATACGATGATGTATTCGTCGGTAAGGTTTTTCTGATATACAACGGCTTTGCAGAGCTTCTGAGCGGGAATGTTCACAAACTTGCAGAGGTCATCTATTGTTTTGATATCGGGAGTATAGATCTTTTCAAGCTCTTCGATTTCGCCAGGCTCGTTTTCGGTTTTGAGCT
Source organism: Oscillospiraceae bacterium (assembly GCA_902789095.1). GTDB lineage: Bacteria > Bacillota > Clostridia > Oscillospirales > Acutalibacteraceae > CAG-488. The sequence continues at coordinate 3,790 of CADAMY010000004.1, forward strand.
CGGCGACTTCCATATTTGCCTTGTATCCGCATTCGGGGCAGATAGCAAGAGTAGCAAGGAGCATAAATTCATGGCTGATGCTGCCGCCCATCATACCGGAGTCGCTCTTTACTGCAACAACGTTTTTGGCGCCTGCACGCTTGAAAATTCTTTCATAAGCTTCGTAGCAGCGCTCATAATACTTGTCAAGGTCTTCCTGCGACGTGTGGAATGAATAAGCGTCTTTCATAGTGAATTCACGAACTCGGATAAGACCGCCGCGGCATCTGGGCTCGTCACGGAATTTAGTCTGTATCTGATAGATCATAAATGGGTACTGCGTATATGAATTTGCAGTGTTTCTTGCAAGGTGAACTGCGGCTTCCTCGTGAGTCATACCGAGAACTACGTTGTTGCCGCTTCTGTCCTTGAATCTTGCCATCTCGGAGCCGATTGAAGTGTATCTTCCTGATTCTTCCCATAAAGATGCAGGCATAACGACGGGGAACAGAACCTCCTGACCGTCGATTCTGTCCATCTCTTCACGGATTATGTTTTCAATCTTTTTGGTCATTCTTTTAGTCGATGCGTAGAGCGAATAAATGCCGTTGTGCATATACTTCATATATCCGCCTCTTGTCATCAGCTTCTGGCTGGCTATGATGCAGTCGTTGGGAGCGTCTCTTAACGTTTCAAAAAGTAATTTACTTGTTTTCATTTCAATTCTCCTGTTTCTCAAATTACATACAAAATATATAATAAACTTATTAAATCGCATTGTCAATATTTTTTGCGTTTTAAACAGGTTGATTTTTCTTAATATCAGGCATAGTTTGGGAGTATGAAGCAATATCAGATGAATAATATTGTTTTTTTAATAACTTTAGTTATTTTAACACATATTGTTATTGATTTTTTCGACACAGTATGATATAATTATAACGTGCGAAAATTTGTTAAATTTGTATCAATCTCATTTATTTTTCAAAGGAGGAAAAACTGAATGCTCAAAAAAATCAGCAAAATGCCTTTCAGAGGCACACCCGAGCAGGCAGAAAAGCTTCAGGCGGTAATTGATGAAAGCAAGAACGATAAGAGCCTTCTTATGCACGTTATGCAGCAGGCGCAGCTTATCTACGGCTATCTTCCGTATGAAGTTCAGAAGATGATTGCAGACGGCATGGATATACCGATAGAAAAGGTTTACGGTGTTTCCACTTTCTATGCTCAGTTTGCTCTTTCACCAAAAGGTGAATACAATATCTCCGTTTGTCTCGGTACAGCTTGTTACGTTAAAGGCTCTCAGGGCTTGCTTGACAAAATTTCCGAAATCCTCGGTATCGGCTCAGGCGAATGCACAGAGGACGGCAAGTTCTCGATCGAAGCATGCCGCTGCATCGGCGCATGCGGTCTTGCGCCCGTTCTTACTGTAAACGATGAAGTTTACGGCAAGCTTACAACAGACGATATAAGCGGTATTCTTGCAAAGTATCAGGCATAATTATGCGTGAACTTTCGCTTAACGTACTGGATATTGCCCAGAACTCCATATCCGCAGGAGCAAGCGAGGTTGAAATAACCGTTGAGGAAATAAGCTCAGCTTCAAAGATGACTATTATCATAAAAGATAACGGCTGCGGCATGGATGAGGAAACTGTAAGGAACGTAATGGACCCGTTTTATACGACCAGAACGACAAGAAAAGTCGGAATGGGCGTTCCGCTTTTTAAAATGGCGGCGGAAATGACAGGCGGCAGCCTGAATATTGAATCAGCCGTCGGAAAGGGAACGCAGCTCACGGCGGTGTTTTTTACAGATCACGTTGACTTTACTCCTTTGGGCGATATAGACTCAACAGTTGTCACTCTTATAACGATGAATACGAACATCAACTTTATTTATGCGTTAAAGGTTGACGAAAAAGAGTTCCGGCTTTCCACAAATCAGCTCAAGGAAATCCTCGGCGACGTTCCGCTGGATATGCCTGAAATTGTGATGTGGCTCAAAGATTATCTTAAAGAACAAACAGAAATAATTCGCGGAGGCGTTATAGAATGAAATCACTTGAAGAGTTAATGGCTATAAAAGCAAAAGCTGAAAAAGCTATGCTTGCAAGAGAAGAGGGCGACGGCAAACGCATAGTTGTAGGTATGGCTACCTGCGGTATTGCTGCCGGTGCAAGACCTGTTCTCAACAGATTTGTAGAAGAGGTTGCAAAGAGAAATCTTAAAGACGTAACCGTTACACAGACAGGTTGTATCGGCATGTGTCAGTACGAACCTATTGTTGAAGTATTTGAAGAAGGAAAAGAAAAAGTTACCTATATCAAAATGACTCCCGATAAGGTTGCAAGGGTTGTTGCCGACCATATTGTAAACGGCAATCCGGTTGTTGAATATACGGTAGCATCACTCGATAAATAAGGAGGAAAACAATTATGTATCGTTCCCATGTTCTTGTCTGCGGCGGTACCGGCTGTACTTCTTCCAACAGTGCGGCTATTATCGAGGCGCTTGAAAAGGAAATTGAGGCAAAAGGTCTCAAGGACGAAGTTAAGGTCATCAAAACCGGATGCTTCGGTCTTTGCGCATTAGGCCCGATTATGGTAGTTTACCCTGAGGGAAGCTTTTACAGCGAAGTTAAGGTTGAAAACGTACCTGAGATCGTTGAAGAGCATCTTCTCAAAGGAAGAATCGTAAAGCATCTTCTTTATGATGAGACTGCACAGACAGAAGACATCAAATCAATCAATGACACCAATTTCTATAAAAAGCAGAAGAGAGTTGCTCTTAGAAACTGCGGCGTTATCAACCCTGAGGATATAGATGAATATATCGCTATGGACGGTTATCAGGCGCTTGCAAAAGCCCTTACCGAAATGACTCCCGAGCAGGTTATCGAGGTCGTTAAGGAATCAGGACTTCGCGGCAGAGGCGGCGGCGGATTCCCCACAGGTCTTAAATGGAGCTTCACGGCTAAGAATTCCGCTAATCAGAAGTACGTAGTATGCAACGCTGACGAAGGCGACCCCGGCGCATTCATGGATCGTTCCGTTCTTGAAGGCGACCCGCACTGTATCGTTGAAGCTATGACTATCTGCGGTTATGCAACAGGCGCAACAGAAGGTTATATATATGTCCGCGCTGAGTATCCGATAGCTGTTCACAGACTTGAGATCGCTATCAAGCAGGCTCGTGAATACGGTCTTTTAGGCAAGGATATTTTCGGCTCAGGCTTTGATTTTGACCTTCATATCAGACTCGGCGCAGGCGCATTCGTTTGCGGCGAAGAAACAGCTCTTATGACTTCGATCGAGGGCAATCGAGGCGAGCCCAGACCCAGACCTCCTTATCCGGCAGTCAAAGGCCTCTTTGCCAAACCCACAACAGAAAACAACGTTGAAACGTTTGCAAACATCCCCCAGATCATTCTCAAGGGCGCAAGCTACTTCAACTCAATGGGTACCGAAAAATCAAAAGGTACAAAAGTATTTGCTCTTGGCGGTAAGATCCGCAACACAGGTCTTGTTGAAATCCCGATGGGCACGACTCTTCGTGAGATCATTGAAGACATCGGCGGCGGAATCCCGAACGGCAAAAAATTCAAGGCTGCTCAGACTGGCGGACCTTCCGGCGGATGTATTCCCGCTTCACTTATTGATACTGAGATCGACTATGACAATCTTACGGCTATCGGCTGTATGATGGGATCAGGCGGACTTATCGTAATGGACGAAGACAACTGTATGGTTGATATCGCCAAGTTCTTCCTTGATTTCACGGTTGACGAATCCTGCGGTAAATGTACTCCCTGCCGTATCGGTACAAAGAGAATGATGGAAATTCTCGAAAAGATCACCTCAGGCAAAGGAACTCTTGAAGATATTGACGAGCTTGAAAGTCTCGCATCATATATCAAGGATAATTCACTCTGCGGTCTCGGTCAGACTGCCCCGAACCCTGTTCTTGCAACACTTCGTTTCTTCCGTGACGAATATATCGCTCACGTTGTTGATAAGAAATGTCCCGCAGGCGTATGTAAAGCGCTTCTGAGCATCGTTATTGATCCAGATAAGTGCAAAGGCTGTACTCTCTGCGCAAGAAAGTGCCCCGTCGGCGCTATCAGCGGAACAGTCAAGAATCCGCACGTTATCGATCAGACGAAATGTATCAAGTGCGGCGTATGTATGGACAACTGTAAATTCAAAGCTATATCTAAGAAATAAAAGGAGCGTGTCATTATGGAAATGGTAAATATTAAAATTAACGGCATGCCCTTCAGCGTGCCGAACGGAATCACTGTTCTTGAGGCTGCAAGATATGCAGGTATAGATATTCCCACTCTCTGCTACATGAAAGAACTCAATGAGATCGGCGCATGCCGCATCTGCGTAGTTGAAGTTAAAGGCGCAAGAAGCCTTGTTACTGCCTGCGTTTTCCCTGTAAACGAGGGTATGGAAATACTTACAAACTCCGAAAGAGTAAGAAAAGCAAGAAAGACGACTCTTGAGCTTATTCTTTCAACTCATAACCGCAAGTGCCTCTCCTGTATCAGAAGCACAAACTGCGAGCTTCAGGCTCTCTGCCTTGAATACGGCGTTGAAAAGCCTGAGCGTTTTGACGGCGCTGTTCCCGAAAGTTCATTTGACGACTCAATGCCTCACATGGTAAGGGACAACAGCAAATGTATCCTCTGCCGCCGCTGCGTTGCCGCCTGCAATAATCAGGCTGTATCTGTTATCGGCGCAAATGCAAGAGGATTTGATACTCACATCGGCTCAGCATTTGAAAGAGATGTTGACAGATTTGCTTGTATCGCTTGCGGTCAGTGTATAGTAAACTGTCCGACAGGCGCACTTTATGAAAAAGACGATACCGGCAAAGTCCTTGCCGCTATCAACGATCCCGAAAAATTCGTTGTTGTTCAGACTGCTCCCGCAGTCCGCGCAGGTCTCGGCGAAGAGTTCGGATACGAGATCGGAACAGATGTTGAAGGCAAAATGGCAGCAGCCCTTCGCCGTCTCGGATTTGATAAAGTGTTTGACACCAATTTCTCAGCCGACCTTACCATTATGGAAGAGTCAAACGAGCTTGTTGAGAGAATCACAAAGGGCGGAGTACTGCCGATGATCACATCATGCTCACCCGGCTGGATCAAATACTGCGAGCATTATTATCCCGATCAGCTCGATCATCTTTCAACCTGCAAGTCGCCTCAGCAGATGTTCGGCGCAACGCTCAAAACATGGTATGCAAAGAATATGGGCATTGACCCTGCAAAGATCGTTAGCGTCAGCGTTATGCCCTGTACTGCAAAGAAATTTGAAGTAGGCCGTGACGACCAGAGCGCATCAGGTTATGCAGACGTTGATATTTCCATCACAACAAGAGAGCTTGCAAGAATGATCAAGGGCGCAGGCATCAACTTCAGAAATCTGCCTGATGAAGCATTCGATAATCCTCTTGGCGAAGGCACAGGCGCAGCCGTTATCTTCGGCGCAACAGGCGGCGTTATGGAAGCTGCTCTTCGTACAGCAGTAAAGAATATCACAGGCGAAGAACCCGCAGACCCGAACTTCACTGAAGTGCGCGGAATGGACGGCGTTAAAGAAGCAACATATTCAGTCGGCGGACTTGACGTTAAGGTTTGCGTAGCAAGCGGAACAAAGAACGCAAAGGCTGTTATGGAAAAGGTCAAGAACGGCGAATGCGACTATACATTCATCGAGATCATGGGATGCCCCGGCGGCTGCATCAACGGCGGCGGTCAGCCGATAGTTCCCGCATCCATCAAGAATTTTGTTGACGTCAAGAGCCTTCGCGCTTCTGTTCTTTACAACAGCGACGCTGCAAAACAGGATCGTTATTCTCATGAAAACAGCGCAGTTAAGCGTGTTTATGATGAATTCTTCGGCGAGCCCGGCAGTCACGTTGCTCATGAAGTTCTTCATACTTCTTATGTAAAACGCGGTATTTATAAAGATTGATTTAAGTAAATGAATAATTAAAGTGCTTCCGATTTTGGTCGGAGGCACTTTTTAGTCATTCTTTAATCGTTCTATAATTGCAGTAATTTCAGCAATTATTTCAATAAAAACGCTGCTGATGCGTGCGGTTCAAGAGAAATTGAAATTTCGCTTTCAAAATCTTTTTCCTCTTTTGTCCAAAGATCTTTCCCGCTGACCGAGCTGTAAATTTCAAGGTCGGTGAGCGGTACGGTTATATCGGCTTTTTCTTCGCCGATGTTGAATATCGCCGTATACATTCCGCCGTCAGCGCATACTGCGGTCCACAGAACTGCTTCTGTATTGCCGACTTTTTTGCGCCATACCTGATGGGAGTGACGCGCATTTTTGTTCATTGCAATAACATCGGGATTTGTAAGAAGATTAAGAGTAAAATCGTCGTTCTTAGTCAGTTCACCGCCGATGATAAGAGGCGAGCGGAAAATGCACCACAGATTCATCATCGTTATCTGCTCATCTTCTGTGAATTTAGTCCAGCTGTTGATGTCTCTGTCCTGGTCAATGGCTCCTACGGGCAGCATATCGGCGTCCGGCCAATGGCCTGCGCCTGAATGGATCGACCATTTTTCACAGCGCTCAAACATATTGTAAAGAAGCTCCCAAACGTCCCAGAAATCGTCTGTGATTCTCCACATATCAGCCGTCTGTTTATATGTTTCGCATTCATCGAGAACAGCGGGGCCGGGGGAAAGACTGAAAATCATATCTCTTCCGCAGTTTCTGATGCAGTCGCTGATGAGAATGAGCTCCGTTTTTTCGTGCGGCATTTCACGGCAGATATCGTCAATTTTTATAAAGTCAACGCCCCACTGAGCGTAAAGAGCAAAAAGACTTTCGTAGTATTCTCTTGCGCCTTCCTGCTCAGGGTCAACGCCGTACATATCGGTGTTCCATTCGCAGATGCTCGCTCTTTTGGCGATCTCTCTTGCCGTATGCTCAGAGCCGAGGATTTTTGTGTTTCTGTGAACAGCCTGACGGGGGATTCCCCGCATAATATGTATGCCGAATTTAAGCCCGAGTGAATGGACGTACTCGGCGAGCGGAGCAAAGCCTTTGCCTCCTGCAGACGACGGAAAACGGTTTTCCGCAGGGATGAGGCGTGAATATTCGTCCATACAAAGCTCGGTAAACGGATCATAAGCGTGGGTGTAAGCGTTCGGTGCACTCCATTGAATATCGACAACGACGTATTCCCAGCCGTATTGTTTTAAATTTTTCGCAATATAGTCCGCATTCTGTTTGATTATTTTTTCAGTAACGCCTGCGCCGTAGCAGTCCCAGCTGTTCCAGCCCATAGGCGGAGTTTTAATTATGCTCATAACAAAAATCCTTTCTGTTGAATTTAAAAAAATTATACTATATTCAAGTCTTATTTTCAACAATAATTCTTGACTTTACAGCCGCCGCACTATAAAATATTTTCGGACGGTGAGAACATGAAAAACAAAAATATCCTGACGGCAGTCACAGCCGTGATACTGATAGCGGCAATTGTCTGCGGTTCTTTATTTTTTAAAACAAATAAAAAAATCAAAGCTGCGGAAACGGTAAAGCTAAGCGATATAACGAATGAAAAAGTTTCGCTCGTGGCGCACAGGGGACTTTCTTCACAAGCGCCTGAAAACACTCTGCCTGCTCTTCAGCTTGCCGCCGAAAACGGTCATACTGTTGCAGAGTTTGATATAAGGCTCACAAAGGACGGCGTTTGGGTACTGAGCCACGACAGCAAAATCAACCGTATGACAAGCTCCTCAGGACAAATTGCTGATTATACATATTTTGACCTTGCGGGGATAAAAATCAACAACGGCGCAAACTATAAAAATTATCCGGGACTGAAAATTCCTTCGCTTGACGATGCGCTTGACGCCTGCCTGAAGTACGGAATCAAGCCGATGATTGAGATCAAAAGCTACACAGACGAAGGAATAAAAAAGCTCGTTGCGTCTATAATCAGTCATGGTTTTGAGGGCTCGTGTTATGTAATATCTTTCAACCGTCAGGCGCTTGATAAAGTAAGAGCAAAAAAGAAGAATATTCCGCTTGTTTTACTTGTTAAAAAACTTGACGACGATACCGTTCAGAAATGTATTGAAGACCCCGAAACCGGCGTAAGCTTCAAGGCGGATAAGAAGCACAATACCGCTGAAAAAATTAAAAAGCTCACGGATGCAGGCATCGAACTTTTCTGCTGGGTGACGGATGATGCGGAATACATAGATTTTTATTCGCCGCTCGGAGTCAAGAATTTTGTAACGAACAGGATAATACCGTAAGTCATTTTTCTGAGCGGTTCCACCTGAAATTTTTCATATCAACTCTGCCGTCGCTCAGGAATCCGACTCCTTCGGAAATCAGCAGTTCACGGCGAATATGAGCGTATTCGCCGCCTGCGACTGTACCGTCGGCTTTTACGACTCTCTGCCACGGCAGATCATCAGGGCATTTTCTCATAGCCCAGCCGACCTGACGAGCGGTACGCGGCGAGCCGATGATTGCGGCAATATCCGAGTAAGAGAGCACCTTGCCGTAAGGAATAGAAGCGGTAACTTCATAGACCTTTTCAAAAAAAGATTTTTCTTTCATATTTTCTCCGTAATAAAAGATGTATGATTATATTAAACCACACATATATTATTTTATAAAGCAGTATTTTAAAAAAATATTGACATATCTGTTCAATTAATGTATAATAAACTCTGGTCGATGCCGGTGTGGCGGAATAGGCAGACGCAAGGGACTTAAAATCCCTCGCTGGCAACAGCGTACCGGTTCAAGTCCGGTCACCGGCACCAATAATCCTTGAATCACAAAAGTGATTTGAGGATTATTTTTTTGCGGCACTCAAAGATTGAAGACCGTCGGACTTGTAAGGTGCGGCAGTCTTTTGACCTCCTTGATTCCTTGACAAACCTTGCGTTTGTGTTTATACTGTTATTAATAATAGTTCGGATAAAAAACGGAGGAACGGATATGAAATCACTTAAAGCAATTCAGACTGTTTACAAAGTCGCAAAAGTTTTCAGCAACATTATTTTTATATGCTCGATAGTCGGATTCTGCCTTTGCACAGTCGGTATTCTCAGCATGGCTTTTGATATAGAATCATTTAAGCTCGGCGGGGTAACGTTTGAGAGCATACTGCAGGATAAAGCAGATTTATCCGAGGACGCGCTTTATGCTGTCGCTGCGCAGGGTATGATTTACTGCGCCGGAGCTGTTGTTCTTGCAAAGTTTTCCGAAGTATATTTCAGGCACGAAATTGATGCAGGCACGCCGTTTACTTTAAACGGAGCAAAAGAACTGATGCGTCTTGGCATAATTTCCGTGTGTATCACCATTGGCACAGAGATAATCTCTTCGATTGTAAATTCTGTATTTGCCAAATCTGCTGATTATGCCGAATTAACTGATATAGATACAACAAGCTCCGTAACAATAGGCATTGCGTTGATTTTCATTAGTATTCTTTGCAGATACGGCGCAGAGCTTGCAGAAAATAACGCAAAAACTGAACGTATTGAAGAATAATCAGAATGTGAATTTTATATGTATGTGAGGTGCGTTTATGAAAGAGGAAAAAATTGTCAGCGGCAATCCGCCGAAGCAAAAATCTTTGTATTACTATCTTTCTGCATACAGATCAGAGCTGATGGGATTTGCAATTTTGTGGGTTGTATGGTTCCATTCTTCGATGTACGTTAATTTTTTTCCTGTTTCGTTTCTCAATTCCGGGTTTTCTTTTATTAAAAAAATCGGCTACGGCGGAGTAGATATTTTTCTGCTCATCAGCGGTATGGGAATTTACAATTCTCTGGAAAAAAATGACATATCTCAGTACATAAAAAACAGGGTCAGAAGAATAGCTCCGGCGTGGTGGATTTTTTTGATAATAAGCGTTATTATCGGGCGGTTTTTGTTTGAGATTTATTATACAAAACTCGAAATAATCGGGTTTGCCACGTTTACCGGATTCTGGCTTGATATGAAAAACCAGGGAAACTGGTACGTTTATGCAATAATGCTTTTTTATATGATTTCTCCTGTTTTTCATTCTTTATTTAAAACGAGCAAAAACAGATCAAAAACTCTTTTGATACTGGTATTTATTTCATTGATCGTTTCGGTATCGTTTGTCGGGAATTTTAAGCTTATCGTTTTTTCCCGTGTTCCGATTTATTTGATGGGAATGTATATCTCGGCATCTTTGAAAAATACTGCGTTAAAAAAGTCACATTGGGCAGGCATTATTACGGCGTGCGTTGCAGGGTTTGCAGTTTTGCTTTTATTTTACATCTTCTTGAAAGATTATCTGTGGAAATACGGCTTATGGTGGTATCCTTTTATTGTTATAGCTCCTGCATTATCGCTGCTGATTGCAAAATGTTTGGATTCTCTGAAACGGATACTTAAACCGCTGATGTCGGTTTTAACGGTTTTCGGAAAATCATCGCTGGAAATACTGCTTGTCTCGGATTTTATGTTTGAAAACAGCAGTAAATCAGATTTGTGGATTTTCAATAATCATTTTGCACCGGTTTTTGTTGTTATTATTTCTTTGATTCTCGGCATAGCGTTTCATTATTTGATTGATTTTATTATCAGGCAGTTCGGCAGTAAAACAAAAAGAATTAAAAGCAAAGAATGATCTGATGGGAAATTTTAAAGGGAGCCGTTCGGGCTCCCTTAATTGTTTATCAGATTTCTATTATCGAGCGGATAATTGAGATTATATATCTGATTACCGATACAATTTTTTCGATGAATGATTGCTCTGTTGCCGTCAGAGCTTCGTCTTTCTCAGGCGACTGGTCAATCAGATCAAGATAGTCAAGGTAGGACTGCTGCTGCGCCGTTTCTTCCGACGATTCCGATTGTTCAACCTGTGAAAGAAGCAGACCTGCCTGCTCAAGAATCATAACGTCGCTTGAATTTACTTCGCCGTCGTGGTTGCAGTCAGCCGCCATGTATTTCGTTTCGCCGATTTTTTCACGGGTGAGAATTCCGTTTGCAATGCAGTTTACAATAAACGCATCCTGAGCGTCATAAATTCCGTCGCCGTCAACGTCGCCGTAAATCAGGCACTCAAATTCAACCTGAGTTTCGTCATCATAATTGACCGTGATTTTTTCGCCTGTTCCGATTTTACCATCATTGCGGCTGAACGTTACGTCTGCGTCGCTGTTTATATAATTGCTTCTGAAATCTTCAAACGTCATTCCGGGAGCAAGACCTGAAATAAGACTATTTTTTACCGTGCATCCGTCAAAGATATTGGCTACTGTTTTTGTCTGCGCTTCAGAGCATTTATCACAGCTTCTTACGATCAATATTCCGTCGCCTGAAACTGAAACGTTATGCCACTCGCTCCAGGAATGTGAAGCCGGAAGAATTTCAACGTTCTGCTGTTCTTCGCAAACGAGGCAGTAATCAAACCGCATACCGTTCTTTGTGCAGGTCGGATTTACGGTTATCGTTCTGAAATTATGACCAGTTGCTTTGTCGACCGTATAGTTAAAAGTTTTATTGCATACGCTGCAGACGTCGTAGCTGTTGCCGTCAGTCGTGCAGGTCTTCGGGGTTGAATAATGAATAAACTTATGTCCTGTCGCATAATAGATAACTTCATTCAGCTTTTCACCGCATACGGTGCAGAAATCGTATTCTTTACCGTCTTGCGTGCAGGTGACGGCTTTGGAAAAATGAATGATATCATGACCCGGCGCCGGCGTTATAACTTCGTTTATTTTAGCGCCGCACAACGTGCAGTAATCATATTCGATACCGGTTTGCGTGCAGGTCATATCCTGCTTGAAATGAACGTAATTATGGCTTAACTGCGGATATTCAGTTATATTATATTCCTGATTGCATACGCTGCATACGTCATAAGTTCTGCCTGCGTGCGTACAGGTTGCAGGCTCTTCAACTGTTCTGCTGAAAGTATGGGGTGTTGTCGGCAATTCGGAAACCGTTACTTCTTCACCGCAAAGGGTACATCTGTCATATACTCTTCCTTTTTCGGAGCAGGTTGCCGCGATAAACAGCCTTTGGAAAGCGTGCTCATCCGGTACGGTAGGTAATACCGTTACGTTGAATCTTTCTCCGCAGTACGTGCATATATCACTTTCCTCGCCCGTAGTGGAGCACGTCGCAGTTATTACACGGTGCTCAAGTATATGCTCAACTACGCTGACCGTTAAAGTCGTGCTTAAACCTTTGTATGATATAGTTACTTCCTGCTGACCGGGTGTGCTGAAATTATATTTGAATCCGTAATCTGTGATAATTTCGGTCGATCCGCCGTCAGACGTGCCGGTTACTACCATTCCACTTGACTTAAAATCGCTGTTAACGTGATAAGTTGTTTGTCGTGGCATTGTTGTTACCGAAATTGACGTTATAGGCAGCGGCTTTAAATAGATTATTTCATATTTTTCTAATAATTCGTGACCCTGAATTTTTGCCCAATCGTCACGGTTTCCGTCATAATAAACTTTACTGATAAAATTGGGATATGTCGGAAGTGTGCCGTATATCTCTTCTACTGAAGAAGGAATGTTGACTACGTTTGAATCGTAATCGAAAAATTTCAGAAGCTGAGTGTTGACAGCACGCGTTCCGTCGGCAAAAGTGATGGTGTCAATTGCGGTGAAGGAAAACGCATTGGAACTGATTGATTCCAAAGTTGAAGGAAACGTTACCTTTGAAACTGAGCTATCGCTGAAAAAATAATCGCCGATATACGTAATTCCTTCTTCAAATACCGCTTCATTTACTTTTGAGCCGCCGAAATCCGGGTTAAAAGGAGAAGCGTTTACTTCGCCGTAAGAATAATCGTAAGTTGCGCCTGTTCCGAAAAATGTCCATTTATAATTTTCGTCGCGGAAGCCGAACACGTTTTCGCCGTAGCTGCTGAAATGTCCTGTAATACCGTTTTTCTTGCAGATTCGAGCACCGCACTGAGTGCATTTGTAAACCTTATATGCACCGTTTGAGGACTGAGCAATTATATAGGAAAACTGATCGTGTGATACCGTGCGGGTCTGACCGCATATATTGCAGGTGGTATCACAGCTGTTGTCATAAGTATGATCATGCTCGCCGTAGATATATCTGAACGTGAGGTTGTTTTCCAGCGCAAAATGATGAGCTGTTGAATCTGCATAGCCGTAAACTATAAGCCCTGTGTTCGGCGGCGGATAGTCGGAATCGGAATAATACGAAGAATATTCGACAGGGTCGCTGGATATAGCGCAGTTTCTGTTATAAACCTTTAAAATAAACGGGTCGTCAACGTCACAATATGAATTATAAAAAGCTTTATACCCGATTGATTCTACAGACTCAGGAATTTCAACGCTCATCAGATAACAGGAATAAAACATATAATCACTTATATTTTTTAACCCTGTTCCGAATTTAACCATACCTATTCCGGCGTTTGAAAAAGTACTATTGCCGACAGATACGAGACTGTCGGGGAATTCAATTTCATTCAGCAAATAGCAATTTGTAAACGCGGAGGCTCCAATACTTTCAAGACCTTCGTTTAACGTAACGGAACTAAGCTGTTTGCAGTTTGAAAATGCAGAGTTGCCGATAGTGGTTGTGGACGAAGGAATCACGATTTCTTTCAGATTAGCGCAGTCCTTGAAAGCATTGCCGCCGATGGATTTAAGAGTTGAGGGAAGAGAAACGTCTGTCATCGGTATGCTTTTGAATGCGCTGCCGCCGATGCTTGTGCATCCTTCACTTACAACAACGTGCTCAATGTATCGAGCGTATTGATACCACGGCGCATTTCCTGCATCGGTGTAAGAGGGCATTGCGCCTTCGCAGTTAACCGTAAGAGTATGCGTAACTCTGTCAAGAGTAAAGCTTAAATTATCGCTGACAGTATGAGACAAAAATGCGCTTTCTCCTTCGGGAACCAAATACCAATAGTTGCTGCCTACTTTTGCCGCAAAAGTTTCAGCGTAAGTGCCGGGATAACAATATATTTTTATCTCATTATTAAAATTGCCTGCTGAATAAGAAATACTCTGAACGTTGGGTGGTATAACCAGACTTTTAAGTTTTTTGCAATTCTGAAACGTATAGTCTTCAATAGAAACAACGCCGCTGCCGATTATAACTTCATTCAGCTCTGAACAGCCTGAAAAAGCGCCTTTGCCTATGGATGTTACACTGTTTGCCATGGTTACTTTTTTGAGTCCGCTGCAGCTATAAAAAGCATAATTGCCTATTCTTGTTACACCTAAGTCAAAACGAACGGTTTGGATTGAAGTATCACCGTAAAAAGGACTGGTGGATGATCCGTCATCTCGCTTAATATAATCCTGCATCGCTCCTGATCCGAAAACGGCAAGATTGTACTCCCCGTCAAGACTCCAGCGGACGTTTTGCCCGCAATAACCGCTCGCTTCAAGCGCCGAAGACTCAACGGAAAAATCAGGTATATTAATATCAAGCCCCGCAAGACTGCCGAGAGGAGCGGCGGTGAGTAAAATTGCTGCTGTAAAAAGTACGGATAATATCTTTTTAAAACGTGTATTCATAAAATCCCTCTTTTCTTACAATATTACATTATAATTATATACCCGATAAATTTGTTTGTCAACTATTATTCATTCAGGCAGGCTCTTGAAATTTAATTAAGATTATTCTATAATAATTATATTATGAAAGGGTGATAATTATGGATTTTAAAGAAGTAATCGCAAACAGATATTCCTGCAAAAAATACAGCGGCAGAATGCCCGAAGCAGAAAAAATTACCGCAATTCTTGAAGCAGGAAGACTCGCTCCGACCGCAAAAAATTTGCAGGAGCAGCATATTTACGTTCTGCAGTCTGAAGAAAGCCTCAAAAAGCTTGACTCAGTTACACCCTGCAGATACGGCGCTCCGGTCGTTCTGGTTGTTGCGTTTGATAAAAATAACGTCTTCACTTATCCCGGCGAAAAGCGTGATTCCGGCGTGGAGGACGCAACTATCGTTGCCACTCAGATGATTCTTGCGGCGGCAAACGAAGGCGTAGACAGCTGCTGGATAAATTTCTTTGACCCCGACAAGCTGGCTCAGGCTCTCGCTCTGCCCGAAAACGAAGAAGTGCTGATGGTTATGGATCTCGGCTATGCGGCTGAGGGCGCAGGACCGCTTCCGAATCACAGCAGCAGAAAGCCTCTTTCTGAGACGGTAAGCTATATCTGATTCGATTCATTATATTCATCGTTCCCTGACAGTCTGCGGACTGCCGGGGAATTTTTTGTTGATAAGTTGACGCATTTGAGCAATTTATCTAAAAATATCAACCTCTTATTATTGACATATTATCTCAATAAGTAGTATAATTACTGAGTATGTTCGGGCCGCAGAAAAACGGCTCAGATTGTTGGAGGTGCTTTTAATGGTAAAAGCGATTGTCGGCGCCAACTGGGGCGACGAAGGCAAAGGCAAAATAACCGATATGTTTGCTTCAAAGGCGGATATTGTTATCCGTTTTCAGGGCGGAGCAAATGCAGGTCATACTATAATCAACGATTACGGCAAGTTTGCGCTTCATCTTCTGCCGTCAGGTGTTTGTCATCCTGAAATCACAAACATCATCGGTAACGGTGTGGCTCTTGATATACCGAAATTTATTAAAGAAATCCAGTCAGTAACCGAAAAAGGAGTTCCCGCTCCGAAGATCCTTGTTTCTGACAGAGCGCAGATCATGATGCCTTATCACGTTCTGCTCGATACTTATGAAGAAGAGAGACTTGCGGACAAGCAGTTCGGCTCAACAAAATCAGGTATTGCTCCGTTTTACTCCGATAAATATGCAAAAATCGGATTCCAGGTATGTGATCTTTTTTATCCTGACGAATTAAGAGAGAAGCTTGAGAGCGTATGTGAAATCAAGAATCTGCTTCTTGAGCATGTTTATCATAAGCCGCTTATAGATGTTGACGAGCTTTTCAATACTCTTATGGAATACAGAGATATGATCGCTCCTTACGTTGCGGATACTACTGCGTTCGTTCATAAAGCGCTCAAAGAGGGCAAAGAGATCCTCCTTGAAGGTCAGCTCGGCTCACTTAAAGACCCCGACCACGGTATTTATCCCATGGTTACGTCTTCGTCAACTCTTGCCGGTTACGGTACTGTCGGCGCAGGCGTGCCCGCAGGCTCGATAAAAGATATTATCGCCGTTACAAAAGCTTACTCCAGCGCAGTAGGAGCAGGCGAGTTCGTCAGCGAAATTTTCGGCGAAGAAGCGGATAAAATGAGAATGCACGGCGGCGACGCAGGCGAGTTCGGCGCAACAACCGGCAGACCGAGAAGAATGGGCTGGTTTGACTGTGTTGCAACACGTTACGGCGTTGAATGTCAGGGCGCAACTCAGGTTGTTCTTACAGCGCTTGACTGCCTTGATTATCTTGATGAAATCAAAGTCTGCACAGGCTATGAGATTGACGGCAAAGTCACTAAAGATTTCCCGAATACTCATCTGCTCAAAAAGGCAAAGCCCGTTCTCGTAACTCTTCCCGGATTCAAACAGAATATCAGAGGAATCAAAGAGTTTGACAAGCTTCCCAAAGAGGCTCAGGATTATGTTCTCTTTATCGAAAAAGAGATAGGTGCGCCTATTACCATGGTTTCCAACGGACCTAAGAGAGACGAAATTATATACAGATAATAAAAAAAGAAAGGGCGGCAGTTTTGCCGTCCTTATTATAATTAAATGAGGAAAAACTATGAGCGTTACAGAAAAAATTCTTGTCCTCGATTTCGGAGGACAATACAATCAGCTTATCGCAAGACGTGTAAGAGACGAACACGTTTTTGCGGAAATCCTGCCTTATACTGCGCCGATTGAGAGAATAAAATCGGGCAATTATAAAGGAATTATTTTCACAGGCGGGCCTAACAGCGTTTATGACGAATCATCGCCGCATTATACGAGTGAGATACTGAGCCTTGGTATCCCGGTGCTCGGTATATGCTACGGCTGTCAGCTCGTTGCGTTTATGGCGGGCGGCGAGGTTTCAACAGCGCCCGTGAGCGAATACGGCAAAATCGTTCTCAGCGCAAACATAAACAGTCTTCTTTTTAAAGGAATCAAAAGAAAAAGCGTCGTATGGATGAGCCATACCGATTATATATCCAAGCCGCCGAAAGGCTTTAAAGTTGTCGGTAAAACAGAAAACTGCCCCTGCGCCGCTATGGAAAATGCCGCAAAAAAAATCTATGCGGTCCAGTTTCATCCCGAGGTAACTCATTCCGAATACGGCAAGCAGATGCTTCATAACTTTTTGTACGAAATCTGCGGCTGTAAGGGCGAATGGCAGATGGACGGTTTTATAGATTCGACCGTTGCTGCGCTGAAAAATGAAATCGGCGGCAAAAAAGTAATTCTCGGTCTTTCGGGCGGAGTTGATTCTTCTGTTGCGGCGGCTCTGCTTTCAAAAGCTGTGGGCAAACAGCTCACCTGCGTTTTCGTTGATCAGGGTCTGATGAGAAAAGACGAAGGCGACATGGTCGAAAGCACGTTTACAAAGCTTTTTGATATGAATTTTATAAGGGCGAATGCTCAGCAGACTTTCCTTGAAAAGCTTAAAGGCGTCAAGGACCCCGAAAAGAAACGCAAGATAATCGGCAAAGAGTTCTACAACGTTTTCTGGGACGTTATCAGGAATCAGGAAGAAAGAGGATTTTTTGCTCAGGGCACGATTTATCCCGACTGCATCGAATCCGGCAAGGGCGATGCGGACACTATCAAGACGCATCACAATCGTGTAAAAATGCCCAAAGATATTCAGTTCGAGGGAATAATCGAGCCGCTAAAAGATCTTTTTAAAGATGAAGTCAGGCTCGTCGGTGAAAAGCTCGGAATCCCGAAGGAGCTTGTGTGGCGTCAGCCCTTCCCGGGTCCCGGTCTCGGAGTAAGGATAATAGGCGAAATCACCGCCGAAAAAGTAAGAATACTGCAGGAAGCTGACGCAATATTCAGAGACGAAATGGCAAAGAGCGGATATGAGAGTCAGCTCAGCCAGTTTTTTGCCGTGCTTCCTGACGTAAGAACGGTTGGCGTTATGGGCGACCACAGAACTTACGAGCATCTGATAGCTCTGCGCGCAGTAACGACAGATAATTTTATGACGGCTGACTGGGCGCATATCCCGTACGATCTGCTTGAAAAAGTTTCGGGCAGAATCACAAACGAAATACCGCAGGTCAACCGCGTAGTTTACGACATAACATCCAAACCGCCCGGAACGGTGGAGTGGGAATAAATCGCAAAACCCAAAAAACCGCATAAACAAAGGATTTTTGGCTTGAAAATTCCCGATTTGATAGCAAAATGATAGCAGACTGCAAAACGCATTTATTGTGCGTTCCCTGTGGTTTGCGGGTACAATTATCTTAATAAATTCTAAAAAGGCATTACTGACTTTTGCAGTCGGTAATGCCTCTTTGTTTTATACAATCAATTGTTGTTTCGCACATAGTTTATTATCTTTTTTGCGGCTTCTTCAGAAATTGAAAACATAGTTTGCCTAAAATTAAAACTACTGTCGGTAATATCTTTCATTTGTGAAGCTGAAATAGGTTTAGACAATTCAACAAAATTATCTAAAATCATATTGTATTCGTAATCGTCGTATCCATCGCATGATTTTTTGTTTAGTATTCCATTTGCATACCCATACGCTCTTATACCAACTCCGCTTTCATATAAAAATACGATATCTCCTTTTTGGAATTTTTGAATTTTCTCTCTCCATCCAGGATAGTAAGCTGCTGCTTTATGTTCGTCAATCATTTCTTTTGTGTAATGAGGGTTGCTTTGTTTATTTGTGTTAAGTACGTAACAATTGTTTTCATACTCCAAAAAGTCTTCTGTTTGAGAATACATATTAAATTCAATGTAGTATTCACCTGAAATCTCGAATACCCAATATACAATAGCATCTATATTCAACCCATTATTTTTCCAATAGATGATTGATTCTATTGTTGCTTGATCTACTCCATTCGTAACAATAAGAAAATGTTGCTTCTTGTTAAAGTTGTCGTCAGGCAGAATCTTAGAAGTGTCTCCGTAAAAATAGGAAGAATGATCAAGTGCAAGGTTAGCTTTTTCGTTATGCTGATATTTTTGATATAAACAATTCAATTCATCGTAAGTACTTTTTCCGAACAGTTGACCATATCGGAGTACTTGTAATAAATTTTCTTGTTTTCCAGACCAGCGCTTGAGTTCAAATATGTATAAATCGCCTTCCTTATCAATGGCAAGTATATCGGGTTCTTCTTGTCGAGCTCTTTCAGTAAAAATAGCCATAAGGTCATTTGAAGAAATGAAATCTTGAATATTATTAGAAATAAGGTTTTCAAGATCTTTTTCTTTCCAACCAATATCTGATAGTGTGACTCTTTTAACCTTTGAGTAATTATTACGGTTTGTATTTTTATTTAATTTATATAACATAGCTATATGCCTCACTCTTTAATATTTTTCGGATAATTGTAGCGCCAATTATCGTATTCCTCTTTAGAAATTTCGCCGTTCTTCAGCTTATCAGCTTGTTCTTTCCAAGCAGAGAACATCTCAAACATCGTTATGTAATTTGTACCCATACCCTTATCTAAATGCAGACAAACCTCTCCGTCTAATTCAGTAATTTTAAGACCGTATAAATCTTCAAGAGTAAATAAAGTGTGCATTAAGCCGTTATAGCTGTCAATGTCAGGTACGGTTAAAGCACTTGCGGATATATCGAATACTTCAGCAAGGTTGTTAGTAAGGTCTGCTTTAGGCGTTCTTGAGCCGGATTCGTACTGCGCCATACGTATGTCTGCGGTTTTCTCCGGAAAACCGACTTGCATACCAAGATATTTTTGAGTCATTCCTCTTAAATTTCTAAAGAATCTTATTCTTTCACCGATAGCCATAAAATTGCTCCTCTCGTTATTCTAAAATAGAGTATAGCATAATAAGTTAAGCGTTGTCAAGACAACCAAAGCAAAAAAAGTAAATATTTTCTCGAAAACCACTTGACTTTACGGAATTTGTTTAGTATAATAGTTAAGCAAATAGCGTTAAGTCTATTTCTAACAACTGAACAACCGTCATATGTCACGGTAATGGCATATCCGCTCGGGCAAATCGGAATGCGGTCAGAAAGTTCTCCGACACTAAATAATTGTAAAAAATGAAAGAAAGGATGATGAAAATGGCAGACAAAATGTTTTTGCGTGTTGAAGATGTTGCGGAAGAAATGGGAGTTTCCATATCCTATGCCTACAAGCTCATACGAAAATTAAATAAAGAATTAAAGGCAACCGGATGTATAACAATACCCGGCAGAATTGACCGAAAATTCTTCCACGAAAAATTCTATTCAACTAAAACAACCGAAAGGAGCGATTAAAAATGGCGGCATTTAAGAATGAAAAGAACGGAACTTGGTATGTGCAGTTTCGTTACACAGACTGGAAAGGCGAACGACAGCAGAAATTCAAGCGAGGGTTCGCAACTAAAAGAGAAGCGCAGGAATGGGAACGAGAATTTCTGATGCAAAAGCAGGCTGATGTAACAATGAGCTTTGAAAGCTTTGCAGAACTTTATGAGAAGGATGTAAAGCCAAGGCTCAAAGAAAACACATGGCTTACAAAAGAAAGCATTATCGAAAAGAAAATCCTGCCGTATTTTGCAAAGCGCAGACTATGTGATATTACGGCAAAGGATGTTATCGAATGGCAGAATGAAATCAGAGAACTTACCGATAAGAGCGGCAGGAAATATTCACAGACCTATCTGAAAACCGTTCATAATCAGTTAAGCGCCCTGTTTAACCACGCAGTACGATATTACGGATTGAAGTCCAATCCTGCCGCAATCGCCGGGAATATGGGAACGGAGGAACGAAAAGAAATGCAATTCTGGACTTTGGAAGAATACAAGAAATTTTCCGGAGCAATGATGGACAAAACCATTTCTTTTTACGCTTTTGAAATGCTTTATTGGTGCGGTATCCGTGAAGGTGAAATGCTTGCCTTAACGCCTAAAGATTTTGATTTCAAAGCAGAAACGGTCACGATTAACAAATCCTATCAGCGTTTAAAAGGCAGAGATGTTATCACTACGCCTAAGACAAAGAAAAGCAACCGCACAATTAAAATGCCGAAATTCCTTTGTGAAGAAATGCAGGAATATCTCGGTATGTTTTACGGTGCCGGAGAAAACGACAGAATTTTTCCCGTTTCAAAGAGCTATATGCATCACGAAATGGACAGAGGTGCAAAGCAAGCGGGCGTCAAGCGTATAAGAATACACGATTTAAGACATTCGCACGTTTCGCTTTTAATAGAAATGGGATTTACAGCCTTAGCTATTGCGGACAGGCTCGGACACGAAAGCATTGAGGTTACTTACCGATATGCCCACCTGTTCCCCTCAAAGCAAACCGAAATGGCAAATAAATTAGATGATTTGGGAAAAGGAGATTTTTAGGATGTCAGCAAAAAACAGAGACGAACATAACCGATGGAGAAATATAACCGTAGGTTTTCGAGTATCACCCGAAGAAAACGAACTACTGAACAGGGCTGTAGCCTTATCAGGTTTACCGAAACAAGAATACTGCTACCAAAAATGTATGAATAGAGATGTCGTTGTTCAGGGTAATCCGAGAGTGTATAAAGCACTCAAAAATGAACTTGCCGCCGTGCTTCAAGAGTTACAGAGAATTAAAGCCGGTAGCGGTGTGAATGATGAATTACTTAATATTATTGAACTGATTGCCGATATTCTCGGCGGATTAAAGGAGGAATCAGAATGATAGATAAAAAAGAAAAGACCGCTCCGAATGTATCTGTTGGCGCAGATACGGAGCAGTCAATCCAAAAATGTACTAACATTAGTATAAACGATAACGATGAAAATATCAAGTGTTTTGAAGAAATGCAAAGAGAGTTGATGTTAAGCTTAGACCCGTCATATCTCAAAACAATTTCAATGAGCGAGCTATACGACACCGTGTACCAGAGCAAACCGCCGCTGATTGACGGTCTACTATACCCCGGCACATATATTTTTGCAGGAGCGCCGAAGCTGGGCAAGAGTTTCCTTATGGCACAACTTGCTTACCATATCAGCACGGGTATACCGCTTTGGAATTATACCGTCCGAAAAGGAACTGTGCTATACCTTGCTCTTGAAGATGATTATCACAGATTGCAGGAAAGGCTCTACCGAATGTTTGGAACGGAAAGTACGGAAGATTTGTATTTTTCTGTTTCGGCTGGTCAGCTTGGAAACGGTCTCGATGAACAGCTTACAAGATTTATGGCGGAACACCCCGATACAAAACTGATTATTATAGACACGCTTCAAAAGGTGCGTGAGATCGGCGGAGATAATTACAGCTATGCAAACGATTATGAAATTATCACAAGGCTCAAAAAGTTTTCGGACAGCAGCGGAATATGTCTGTTGCTTGTTCACCACACACGCAAGCAGAATGCCGATGATAAATTTGATATGATTTCAGGCACTAACGGATTGCTCGGCGCCGCTGACGGAGGTTTTATTCTTCGGAAAGAAAAGCGCACAAGCAATGCCGCCACTCTTGAAGTATCAGGAAGAGACCAGCCCGACCAAAAGATTTATCTGAACCGCAATCCCGAAACGCTTGTATGGGAACTTGAGAAAACAGAAACAGAGCTATGGAAACAACCGCCTGATCCGTTGCTTGAAAACATTTCTGATAAAATCACAAAAGAAAATTCAGAATGGCAAGGCACTCCCACAGAGCTTGTAGACTTTCTCGGCGTTGATATGAAAGCAAACGCTTTGACGATGAAGCTGAATATCAATGCAGGGCGTTTGTTCAATGAGTATGGAATCCGTTATCAGAACAAACGCTGTCACGATGGGCGCAGGGTAAGTCTTGCATTTGAACAGCGTGACGATGCGTGACGGTCGTGTCGATGTTTTGGGCGGTACTGAAAACATCGTCACCATCGACGCAGACCGACACGGTTAAAGTTTTTGCAGGGTGCAGGTGGCTTTTTTCAAAAAGCCGCTCCTGCCTCTCGGAGAGCGCAAAACCTGCTTGCAGGTTGCATTTTTGATAGGCTCACCTGTCAAAAGTGCTTTTGCGTTACTCTTGACAAGAGTAACAGAACCGAGGAAGTACTATGTTTAAGAGATCGGAGGTGTAACTTATGAAAAGAACGATAAGCGCAATGGTCGGTAAAGGCTCTGTAAATCACAACAGCCGTAAATTCAAAGCTGAAAATGTAGATCCGAGCCGAACCCATCTTAATATAGATTACTGCAATGAGAACATCAAGAAAGTGTATCACCAATTGTTTGATGAGGCGCTTAAAAGATACAATGACAAGCAGACGAGAGCTGATAGAAAAATAAAGAATTACTATGAAAAAATCTGCAATTCCAAGCAGGAAAAGCCATTTCACGAAATCATTTTGCAAATAGGCAATAAGGAAGATATGAGTGCGGAAAGCGAAAACGGACTGCTCGCTAAACATGTATTGGACGAGTATTATAAAGGGTTTCAGGAGAGAAATCCGCAGTTAAAAGTATTCTCGGTTCATCTTCATATGGACGAAGCAACGCCGCATTTACACATTGATTTTGTCCCGTTCACCACGGGTAGTAAGCGTGGACTTGATACAAGAGTATCACTAAAGCAGGCTCTTGCCGCCCAAGGTTTTAAGGGCGGAACCCGTGGAGATACCGAGTGGAATCAGTGGGTCAGTGCAGAAAAATCCGCACTTGCATTTGTTATGGAACGCCACGGAATCGAGTGGGAACACAAAGGTACTCACGAAAAACACTTGTCGGTTTTGGATTACAAAAAGCAGGAGCGAGAAAAGGAAATCGCTGTATTGGACAATCAAATTGCCGAGAAAAAAGACGAGTTTCAAACGGTGCAAAGCCGTATTCAAAACTACGATAACGGTACACAGGTTATTGAAGAATTGGAAAAGCGCATTGAAACCGACAGCGAATTTCAGTTGCCCGATCCGCCTGCTTTAATGTCGGCAAAATCCTATAAGCAGAAATTCGTTGACCCGCTGATAAAGAAACTGAAAGATGTAATCAAAGAGGTGTTTTATCGTTATTATCACGCTCTTGACAGCTATCATCGGCTTAATAATACCAATGCAAATCTTTATCGTGAGAACGAGAGGCTGAGCAAAATCAACGACCGTTTGACAGATGAAAATACTACGCTACGTGCAGAAAATAAAGATTTTAAATTGCTCCGCAAGGTATTCGGGAGTCAGCAAATCGATGCGCTGATCTCACAGTCAAAGGAGCAAGAACGACAGCGAAAGCACACAAAACAACCGTCTAATCAGCGCACAAAGCGCATTAGAAATAATGATTTTGAAAGGTAGGAAAACAAAATGGCAAAGACAATTTTTGAACAAATGGGCGGCACTTACACACAAGTTGGAGATTTTCTTATACCCAACTTAAAACTGCCCGCAGAAGAAACGCAAGCAAATATCGGCGTGTGGGGTATGAGGCATAAACGATTCTTGAAAGAAAATCATCGTGTATTATATGCTAACCTGATGACTTCAGGAAAGCTTGTCACATACCTTGATGACATTGAACAACAAGCAACCTCTATGTATCTTCGGCTGGTAAAAGAACTCGCTGAACAAGAAAATGTAACCGAAGAACTCAAAGCAACCGACCAAATGCTGTGGGTTCAGAAGATGAACAATATCCGCAACCGTGCGACGGAAATTGTAAATGCAGAAATAATCTTTACGGTATAAGCGCAACGGCGGCAGGGAGAAATCTCTGCCGTTTTTTTCTTTTTTGTTGCTTAAAAACAGTTGACTTATTTACGGATTTAATATATACTTAAAATGCGAAATTGTAAACTGCGATATTTATACTTTGATAGAGGTTGCAATATGATTACAGCTAAAATCGGCAATAGAATACGTGAACTTAGAACAAAAACAGGATTAAGTCAAGAAAAATTTGCTCAAAAAATAGGTATGGATAGAACATATTTTGCAAGTGTTGAACTTGGCAAACGCAATATTTCTATTGTTAACATCGAAAAAATAGCAAATGGTTTGGAAATATCGCTTTCTGAATTATTTAAAGATATTTAATCTGAGTCCGTTTTGACGGACAGGATGTTTTATATAATATAGTTAGAATGATTGTCGGAGGAGTTGCAATGAGTGTAGCTGAAAAGACATATAAAACCTCATTGATTAATAATAGACGTTACTTAGGTAATAAATATAAGCTGCTTTCATTTATTACCGGTGTTGTAAACGAAGAATGTGCTGACATCGAAACAGTTGCGGATATTTTTGCAGGAACCGGTGCTGTTTCCTCTGATTTTGCAGATAAGATACTTATTACTAATGACTTGATGTATAGTAATTATATTTGCAATTATGCGTGGTTTGGCGCTGAAAGCTATGACCAACAAAAAATAATTGATTATGTTGTTAGGTACAATGCAAAAACAAATTGCGGTGAAAATTATATGACACGCAATTTTGCCGATACCTATTTTAGTAAAAAAGATTGTGCAAAAATAGGATATGTTCGTGAGGATATAGAAAGAAATTATAAAAAAGGAAATTTAAACAAGCGAGAAAGAGCAATTTTAATTACATCATTGCTATATGCAATGGACAAAATTGCTGTAACCTGCGGACATTATGATGCATACAGAAAAGGCGCAAAATTTGAGGGCTCATTAGAACTTTATGTTCCTCTGGCGGAGGTTAACAATAATCCGAAGAATCAATGCTTTAATGAGGACGCTAATAATCTTGTTAAAAGAATAGAAGCTGACCTTGTTTATATAGACCCGCCGTATAATTCAAGACAATATTGTGACTCATATCATTTGCTGGAAAATGTTGCACGCTGGGAAAAGCCCGAGGTTTTCGGTGTGGCTAAAAAGATGGATAGAAGCGGTATGAAGAGTAAATATTGTACAATCGGAGCAACAAAAGCATTTGAAACACTTATAAATGATATAAAGGCTAGATACATTTTGCTTTCGTATAACAATATGGCTGAAAAAGGCAACTGCCGTTCTAATGCCAAAATTTCCGATGATGACATTATGAGAATACTTAGCCGAAAAGGAACTGTAAAGGTTTTTGAGGAAAGCTACAAAGCGTTTACAACCGGAAAATCAGACATACTGGAAAACGCCGAAAGATTATTTTTGTGTATTTGCTTTGATGAGGAGTAAATCAATATGATACAATCACCGCTTAATTATACCGGCGGCAAGTATAAGTTGTTACCTCAAATATTGCCGCTGTTCCCTAAAGATATAGATGTATTTGTCGACTTGTTCTGCGGTGGCTGTAATGTCGGTATCAATATTGATTGCAACCGAGTTATATATAATGACTTGAATGAAAACTTGCTGTATTTATATAATACTTTCAAAAACCTTGATAAAGAATCTGTTTTGGAATGGATTTATGAAATTATAGAAAAATATGGCTTATCCCTTGTAAGTAAAAACGGCTATGATTATTACGATTGTGAAAGCAGCAAAGGACTTGGAGATTATAACAGAGAAGGCTATTTGAAACTGCGTGCGTATTTTAATCATAAACACGCAAATGGTAATTTTGATTATTACTACTATGTTATGCTTTATGTGATAATCGTATATGCTTTTAATAATCAAATTAGATTTAACTCTAACGGTGAATTCAATTTACCGGTCGGTAAAAGGGATTTCAATAAGAAAATGGAGCAAAAGCTTGTTGATTTTATTGACAGAATTCAAGAGCAAAACTGCATTTTTACCTGCTGTGACTTTAGAAAGTTTGATACATCCGCATTAACATCGCAAGATTTTGTATATGTAGATCCCCCATATTTAATTACTTGTGCTACATATAACGAGCAAGGTGGCTGGGATGAAACTGCCGAAAAAGATTTACTTGCCTTTTTGGATGACCTGAATGAGAGAAATATCCGATTTGCTTTATCCAATGTACTGAGAAGCAAAGGTAAGGAAAACAACATACTAATTGAATGGCTTGATAGAAATGCTGACAGATACAAGATTGTACGACTTAATTACAACTATTCAAATTCAAATTATCAAACAAAAGATAAAACTTCTTCTTCGGAAGAGGTACTGATAATAAATTATTGAGGGGAATATGGCTATGCCAAATGTAATTCCATATAAAAGTTTTTGTTGGAGTTTGGGAACCACCAGTTTCAGAACAAAAAACTTTAATAAAACCATTGAAGAACAACTTGCTCTGTTAGATGAGTTTTGGACGCTCGAAGAGAACAAAGGCCAAAGTTGGTCGGGGAACAAAGAGTTGCAAACTCGTTATTACGATTTTATGAAAACGAAAGGGTTTGTTGAAGGTGAAGCCGGGAACAAACCAAAGGACGCTCGTGAAAAAACATCAGGGTTAGTTGATATTGGCTTGATTGATGACGGAAGAAAATTGAGTGATGTCGGAAAGGCGTTGCTTAAAATAAGTACTGAAAATGATTTTTCTTCTGACAATCAATTTCAAATAGATAAGGATAGTTTTATATATCTTAAACAGCTTTTGAAAACATATTACAATATTGACGGTCGTATCGTTCGTCCTTTTTTGGCGTTGTTGCATTTGCTTAGCAATTTTGATTACTTAACACTTGATGAGTATACATATCTTTTGCCGCTATGTATAGGAGAGAATGAAACAGCTGAAATTATTAACGGCATTTCACGATTGCGTTCCAATGCTACATCTATTGATCAAATTATTATAAACCGATTGATGGGAATGTCTAACTACAAAACGGCATTAGATTATTTTTTAGAAAACGAAGTTACAGAAGAATTAGTATGTGAAATAGGTCTCAACAGAAAAAGTCGACAGTATGACAAACCATATCTCAAGTTATATCAAGCTCTGTATAAAGTCTTTGTATTGAACGATGTTGATGGTTTGATCTCTGTTTACAGTGCAACCAGAGATATAAAAATAGGCAAATGGTGGCGTAATTATTTATTTGACACTACATCTGAAAAATCCATTAGTAATCATCCTGCAGCTCATTTGAAAACTACACTATTCAGCGAAGTTGACAGTGAAACCGCTTTTAGAGTTGCATTTTTCAAAATAATGCACTTGTTTAAAGCAAAGGCTACACTTTCGGATTATCTGGATCTCAATCGAAGATATATTAAAACGACAGATATTGTTTTGTTTGAAGATGACACAATAAAGTTTGATATTGTTCCGAAGCATTTCTTCAAAACAATAGCAGACGATTTGTATAAAGACACATTTACTGTTTCTGAGTTGTTGTATGAAAACTGTGATATGGCTGGAATATCCGATTGCCTTGTAGTTGATGATAGTGCTATTGTTGCCGGAATTAACGAAGAACTCGGAATAAATGTTACGGATATGCAATCTGCAAGAGCTGCCTTGGAAGATACACGATACCAGAGATTGCAGCACCTTATTGATACTAAATTTACCGATGACAAGATATTGTCGCTTTTGGATTGCTTTGAAAGCAGAAATGATGACGAAATCAGGAGTATGGTTACCGATAACGCCGACATACCAACTATATTTGAATATGTGCTTGGTATCTTATGGTATAAAACAAGCGAGCGACGCGGCAAAATTCTGGACTTTATGAAACTTTCACTTGACGCAGACCTATTGCCGAAAACTCACGCAGCAGGCGGCGAAGCTGATATAGTTTACGAATATGAAGCTACTGATTGTTATCCGGAGCACACACTTTTGCTTGAAGCAACACTTGCGGACAGCACAAATCAACGCAGAATGGAAATGGAGCCGGTATCAAGACATTTGGGTATGCATTTAATACGCACTGGTAATATGAATTCTTATTGCGTGTTTGCTACAAATTATCTTAATATAAATGTAATTTCTGACTTCCGTAGCAGAAAGACAACTCCGTTTTACGATCCGCAAGATTATTCAAAGTCCGTAAACGGAATGAAAATTATTCCTCTTCAAACATCAGAACTGAAAAAGATTGTATCAAACAGCAAGACTTATAAGGAGTTGTATCCGATATTTGAGGAGGCGTTTAATTCGGAATTGCCGCCACACAAGTGGTATAATGCAAGTATTAACAACCTATTTGATAATTGAATGTATATATAATAGCGATTTAGGAGGTGTGTGATATGTTCTATTCTCCATTAAGATATCCTGGCGGAAAAGGAAAACTCGAGCCATTAATGGAATTACTGATCAAACAAACTGGGCATTATGGCGGTACATATATTGAGCCGTTTGCGGGCGGTGCAGGAATTGCATTAGAGTTATTAGAAAAAAATGTGGTTAAAGATATTATTATTAACGATTTAGACAAGGGGATATATTCGTTTTGGAGAGCGATTCTTACAGAAACAGACAGATTTATAAATGATGTTCAAACAGTAGATTTAACCATACAAGAGTGGCAAAATCAGAGAGCAATCATTGAGAAATGTCGCAAATATAGTTATGAACTTGGATTCGCAACATTTTATTTAAATAGAACAAATAGGTCAGGAATTATAAAAGGTGGCGTAATAGGCGGCGTAGAACAAAGCGGTCCTTGGCGAATGAATGCGAGATTCAATAGAGAGGATTTGGCAAAACGTATCCGGAAAATTGCAAATAAAAAAGATCACATTCATCTATATAATAAAGATATCGATTCTTTTATAAAAAACTACTTACCGAAGTATCAACAAAATGCTTTTGTATATTTTGATCCACCATATTTTGGAAAAGGCAAACAATTATATCTCAATTTCTTTTCTTATGATGACCATATTAGAATAGAAAGAATTATAAACAGTCGGGTTAATTGTGATTGGGTTATAACTTATGACGATGTTAAAGAAATTGCAAACATCTATCAAAACCATACTTTAATGAGATTCGATTTAAATTATAGTGCGGGTGTTAAACGCAAAGCAAGTGAAATTATCATATTTAAAAACCACAGTATGATACCAACAGCAGAGCAATTAGTGCAAAATGGAATTTTGGTAAACTTACGATAAGGGGAATAACAAATGTATAAGATATTGAAATTAAATAATTTTAGACAATTCAATAATATGGACATTTATTTGGGTCGAAGGTTAACTGTGGTTGCTGGTCGAAATTCTACTGGAAAATCTACAGTTTTAGGCATTTTGGCCAATAGTGGGGAATTAAAAAAGAAAGACGGAACAACATACACCGAAGGACAGTTTAGAGCTGAATTTAGTGAGATTTTTCACGGTAGTAAAAAATACGATGCTTCTGGATCTGACAGAATTCAAATCGACATAGTTGATGAAAACGATAATTTATTAGATTACAGGAAGTTTAGAACAGCGTGGCAAAATGATAATGGCAAAGATCGATTTAGAGTTATTCCGTCAAAAATACTTGAAGATGGCAAAAAAACTGAAGCTAAAATGCAGATACCTGTAATTTATTTGGGACTATCTAGACTTTTTCCTATAGGCGAAGCTAATGAAGATAAAATAACAGCGAACAGCATTAATTTTATAGATGAAAAACAAAAGAAATGGTTTATTGATAAATACACGAAGATATTGTCACTATATGATGATATCTCCGATGTAAACAACTTTTCAATTGGAGAAACTGATAAGAAGAAGGGCGTCGGAATTGAGACAGATAAATATGATTATCTGACCAATTCATCAGGACAGGATAATTTAGGCCAAATATTGATGGCAATTCTTTCTTTTCAAAAACTTAGGAAGGTTCGAAACGAGTGGACGGGTGGTCTTCTGCTGATTGATGAAATTGATGCGACACTTCATCCGGCAGCCCAAAAAAGACTTATTGATTTACTTATAAAAGAAGCAAAAGAAAATAAAATACAGGTTGTTGTGACAACCCATAGTTCTGATTTGCTTAAGCATATTTGTAGCAAGACTATGCATAATAATATTAGTGTGAATAGTGATATTGAATTATATTATTTCACGAATGCTAATAGACATTTAGAAATGAAGCGTAATCCAGACTATTCAACAATAGAAAACGATTTGTTGGTGGAGTCTATGTTACAAAATTCAAATAAAGTAAAAGTATATTCGGAAGATTCGGAAAACAGATGGTTTATAAGAAAACTAATACCAGAATATCTGCCGTATGTTGAACTTTTGGATGTTAAAATAGGATGTGATCAACTATTAAGTTTATATAAAGGCGATATATCCTACTTTGGAAATGTACTTATTGTACTTGACGGCGATGTGCCGGATAAAGATTTAGAAATAATTCCAGAACAATTAATAAGACGTTTGAAAAATATAATAAAATTGCCTGGAAGTACTAGACCAGAAGAGGTTATATATAAATATATTATTGGCTTGGATTCAGAACATCCTTATTGGGAAAATGCAAGTAAAGTAGATATGAGTTGGACATACTTCAAAGAAAATGGTCCTGATTCATCAAGATATAATCAAGAAAAAGAACGCGAAAGGTATAAAAAATGGTTTGAAGACCATCAGGCAATTTTTGACTCAACAAAATTGTTCGAATTTTGGGCTGATGATAATAAAGAAATGGTTGAAGTTTTTAAAAATGATTTTAAGAAAGCTTACAATGCAATAGCTGGTAGAATTTTTTCTATAACAATTAAAGATTGATTTGCAAAGATACTAAAAAAATTCTTTTTAGCTTACAGCATTGCTTTTCGTTAAGCAATTATATTATGAATGTTTAGTTGATAGCATCCAAGTGATAGCTATTTGATAGCAAAAGCAGAAATACCTCATAGAATTGAGATAATCTGTACC
The DNA here is from genome assembly GCA_902789095.1 of Oscillospiraceae bacterium. Classification (GTDB taxonomy): domain Bacteria; phylum Bacillota; class Clostridia; order Oscillospirales; family Acutalibacteraceae; genus CAG-488. The sequence continues at coordinate 35,651 of CADAMY010000004.1, forward strand.
AAATTAAATCATTTCAAGTCAAAATTTCTAAGCAAAATCAGTTAAAGTCTGTTTTGTACTTAGGAGTGGGAATAATAGCTTAAAACCCTGAACCCCTTGATACATAAGGGATTCAGGGTTTATTTTTTTGCCAAGTGTAACAAAAGTGTAACATTATAAATATCTTTTTATTCAGCTTTCCGCTTGTTCCACAAGAACTGAATCAGAATTCTTGATAACAAAAAGAAAAAAGGCCAATCAATGCAGACTGACCTTTAGTCCTTTTTCATGTATTTTTTTGCCTTATAGACATAGTTGAGCTCGGTTCATACACAACCAACAAACATTTAAACATCAACAGCAAGAGATATAATCTCTTTACATTACCTATGTTCTGTAACTGTTAATGTTTGTTACGCTATCGCACACACATTCAAGCTACATCAATTCAATTCAGGATATACTGTGATATCAACAATTATACATTATTATATCATATGGTATGCTCGATTTTTAATATTCCGGTAGCCAACGAGGTAGCCAACAGAAGTTTTTTAAAATAATTTAACATGTTTTAAATGGATACTGCAGAACAATCAAATAAAATGAAAAAAGCTCTGAAACCTTTACAAAATAAAGATTTCAGAGCTTGTGGCGGCTCCCCATCAGAAACATGGTCGCCTCACTCGCTTGGAGCGCATCGTGATTCTCCCTGTTTCTTCACCTCACCGCCTTGCTTTATCGTCCGCAGGACGCGCATCGGCGGTTCGCCCCGCGCCGGAACCGGCGCATTCGTTCTCATCTTCAATAAACAAAAACAGACACCCAAAAGGATGTCTGTTTTTGTTTGGCGGAGAAGGAGAGACTCGAACTCTCGCGCCGGTTACCCGACCTACGCCCTTAGCAGGGTTGATATTTTTAATAAAAAAGTCAATAATATCAACGGATTCAGCTTTTGATAGCCAACCGTGGTAGCCAACGGATAGTTTTTGTGATAAAATTTAGGACATGGGAAAAATGATAGTTTTATTAAAATAAATGTTATTTTATGAGGATTTTATTAGAAAAAAACAAGTTTTATTAGATTGTTTTATGATTTTATTAGAGTTTTATTAGAATTTTTTATTGACAAACTCATATAAAAACCATATAATTTTTGTAGGAGGCGACATTTATGCTTGACAATGAAGTGGTTGAATTAGTTAACAAGATACAGGCAACTCAGAGCGAAAGTAATTTTGTAGAAGTCAAAGCTGCAAATAATAATTGTCCGAAAGTCAGAGATACGCTTTCTTCTTTTTCAAATCAAACGGGTGGCGGAGTTATTGTTTTTGGTGTAGATGAGAACGATAAATATAATGTCTGTGGTGTTTACGATGCAGATGACTTAATCAAAAAGGTTGATGCACAATGCCAAGAAATGAATCCGATTGTAAGACCGCTATTTACTGTTGCTAAAATGGAAAACAAGGTCGTTGTATCTGCGGAGATACAGGAAATTGATAATTTTGAAAAACCTTGTTTTTATAAAGGGGTAGGAAGATTGAAAGGATCCTACATCAGATCCGGTGATTCTGACAGAATAATGACAGAGTATGAAGTTTATAGTTAATGTTTTGAAAGAAGCATTTGTCAATAACTTCGGTATGCCTAAAATGGTGCAGTGCGTCACCGGTACCGTATATGTGATCAATGACGGGAATCCCGTTCCCGAGGCGGTTGCTTTTTCTCTTGAAGGCGATGAAGCGACAATCGGTGAAGGCTTTACTTACGACGATTTGCTTAAAGAATTTGCAGACTATACTCCGTCTGATTTGAAACCTTCTTCAATAGATTCTGTTGATTATGAGCAGTCTTTCTCCTCTGAAAACGATTACACCTTCAAAGTAAACGGTCAGGCGGTCAAAATTGCATTCCTGTTCCAAAATAATTCTACTCTTACCGTCGCAAGAAGCGGAGCGAAAATAAAAAGCTTCGATAAAGACGGCAATGAAGTCCCGCAGGGCAGCAAAAATATTGATTATGAACTGTGGACTGTTCACCGTTCGCTTAAAGTGAATGAAGAGATAAAAGTCAGA
>CADAMY010000005.1 GCA_902789095.1 Oscillospiraceae bacterium
CTTACGCTGTTTGTTGTCTGGGTTTATCCTCGTAAAAACAAAGCGAATCTGCCGTTTGTTACTCTTACGGCTCTTGCAGGCGCAGTTACCGCAGGCGGATGGGGCACGATAAATCATCAGATAACGGGCGTCCTTACCGCAACAGGAAAGTTCCCCGGCGCAGAGGAAGTAAGTGAGATAGCCGTTTCTCCTCTTTCAGGCATAGTGACTATGCTTCTGCTCGGATTCGGCTGGCTTCCGCTTTTCGGTATGATGTTTGCAATGTATTTTTCGGACAGAAAATACAATTTCTTTAACGCTTTGGAAGGAACGGCTGTTTTTTATGCTTCAAGGTATTTGTTCAAATTTACCGCCGCTCCGTTTGTTTATCGGCTGATATGCCCTCAGGCTGTTGATCTCTTTCAAGAAGGGCTGAAAGCTTACGGAATCGAGGAAGCGCCGCAGAGCCTTCTTTTTAAGTGCATTGGTGATCAGAGTAAAAAAATAACGGCTCTCGTCGGCGGAGAATCTTTTAAAATAAAAATCAAGGAAATTCCCGGCGGCCGCAATTTCTTTACCTGCTGTGCAGTTCTCGGAGCGGCTTTCGGCGCGATTGTACTTATTATTTATTTTGCCGCAAGATTCCGTGATAAAAAGGGAGCCGGAATTTCGGCGCTGATATGTTCGGCTATGGCTGTTTCCATTACAGCCGCAGATGTTATTATACTTTTCGGAAATTTCAAAGATGCGCCGCAGGCGCTTGCCGAGAACAACTGGTCGTTCTGGGAATTCGGTACAGGTTTCCTTTTCGGACTGATGACGCTGCTGATCCTTCTGCCGTTTGCAAAACAAAAGCTTAAGAACAACGCAGTTTTATTTGAAATCAGGAAATTTCCTCAGCCGCTCAGAAAGGCGATACATATTGCGAGCTTTTTCTGCACATTCTGCCTGTCTCCGGTACTCGTTGTGTATTCAAGAATTGACGTTATGAGTGAAAAAGCAGTTTTCCCGGCTTCAATTGCTGCGGCAGTTATCGGCATAGCGCTGACGACTTTAATTACTATTCGCAACAAAAAGACTCTTTCACCTTTGGGCAAAGACGTTTCGCAGGCGGCGGGTACTGCTTGCCCGATTCTTTTTGCGGTCTACCTTCTGCTGTATTTATTTATAGGACCGGCTTATGCTCTTGAACGCCCGATATCTCCGGTGAGTGTACTCGTTCTTGCGGCGGCAGGATTATTATGCTTTACCTGGACTTCGCTTTTTGTAAGATTTAAAAAGAACGGATAATTTGAAATAAAAAGTAAAGAAGAATCGGTTTTTCGGCGGCTGATTCTTCTTTTTGTATTTAAAGCAACCGAACGCAACAAAACCGGATTAAAAATGTTATGTAAAGATGGTTGATTTATGCGCAACTTATGATTACAATATTCATAGAAATAAGAAAGCAGGTGAAAATATGAACGTCGTTCAGGTGAAAAATCTCAACAAGAGTTATCCTTCGTTTGATCTCAAAGATGTTTCTTTCAGCATTGAAGAGGGAAGAATAGTCGGTTTTGCAGGCAGAAACGGCGCAGGCAAAACCACGGTAATAAAATCCATGCTCAATCTAATACATCCCGACAGCGGAGAAATCGTTTTTTTCGGTAAAAATCTGAAAGAAAACGAGACTGAAATAAAAAAGCTGATCGGATATTCTGCGGGAACGGTAAACTGGTATCCGAGAAAAAAGCTGAAGGATATAATAAGCGTTGTCAGAAAATGCTATGACAACTGGGACGAAAAAGCTTATCTTAAATATCTTGATTTTTTCGGTCTTGATGAAAACAAAACTGCGCAGGAAATGTCTGAGGGAATGAAGGTGAAATGCAATCTCCTGACAGCTCTTTCACATAATGCGAAGCTTTTGATCCTTGATGAGCCGACGAGCGGACTTGACCCGTTTTCCCGTGATGAACTTACTACATTGTTCAAAGAACTTAAAAATGACGGCGTTTCGGTATTCTTTTCAACTCATATTATTTCAGACGTTGAAAAGTGCGCAGACGATATAATATATATTTCACAGGGGAAAATTGTTGCATCACTGCCGAAAGCTGAATTTGTAAGCCGCTTTTCCGAAGAAGGCGAAAGTATAGAAGAAACGATTCTCAGAATGGAAAGGAGCAATGAAAATGCAAGGCATATTAATAAAAGAGTTTAAACTCAGCGCTTCGATTCTTTCTTACTTGTTTATTGCATTCGGACTTATGTTTTTTATACCCGGGTATCCTGTTTTATGCGGAGTGTTTTTTGTAACGCTTGGTATATTTCAAAGCTTTCAGAGCGCAAGAGAAAGTAACGACATTCTGTTTTCCGCTTTGCTTCCGTTTTCAAAGCGCAGTGTTGTAAAAGGCAAATATATTTTTGTCTGCATTATCGAGCTGTGCTCGCTTATCGTGATGAGTATAGCTGTTATTCTTAGGATGAGCGTATTTCTCAACGCTCAGGTTTACAGAGCGAATGCTTTGATGAACGCCAACTTTTTTGCGCTTGGTATTGCTTTCGTTATTTTTGCTTTGTTCAATTCGGTTTTTGTCGGCGGATTTTTTAAAACCGCTTACAGATTCGCTCGTCCGTTTGTCACATATATCATCTTATCGTTTTTAATTGTCGGAATCGCAGAAGCGCTTCATCATTTTCCGGGCTTTGAAAATCTTAATTCATTCGGTACTGATAATTTACCGCTTCAGTTGATATTGCTGGCCGGCGGAATATCTTTTTATTGCGTTGTCACGTTCGTTTCATACAAAAAATCGTGCGAAAGATTTGAAAAAATTGATTTGTAAAGGAGATCGATATGCTTAAAGAAAATTTAGTTATGCTCAGGCGAATAAACGGCTTTTCACAGGAAGAAATTGCAGAAAAAATAAACATCTCCCGCCAGGCATACGCCAAGTGGGAGAGCGGAGCAACTGTTCCCGATATTATGAAATGCAGTCTGCTTGCAAACGTATACGGCGTAACGCTTGACAGCCTTATGAAAACCGAAACAGCCGAAGGCGTGGGATGTATTCCTCCTGCGCCTGCGGGCAAAAATATCTGGGGCTCCGTCACAATCAGCGACAGAGGGCAGATAGTGATTCCGAAAGAAGCAAGGGATAAATTCGGGCTTACGGGCGGTAAGCGGCTGATCGTTCTCAGCGATGAAGAAGGAATAGCGCTCATTCCGTCTGAAAGCTTTGAATACAAAATGAAGCAGGTGCTGAAAATGGCTTCATTCCAAAATGAAGAAGAGTAAAAAATCCCTTAAAACAATAAAATATTGTAAAAAAACAGCCGGGAAGATTCTGCTTTTCCCGACTGCTTTTTATTGTTGAATTATCAGGTTTATTCAGCTGCCGAAGTAAACTGACATCCAATCGGATTGCCTTCTTTGAGCCAGACGTTCAGCGGAGTTACCGTTACGTCATATACCGTATCGGCTTTGAGTCCGTCAATAGTTACAGAAAGGCGTTCCGGCATCGGCTCGAAGTAGTATTCGGAGTAAATTTCTTTTTTGATCGTTTCTTTCGGGTGCGCTGCGTCTGTGAGCAGTATACGGTAGCCGTAAACGCATTCGTCATCTTCCGCCTGCGGGAATGAAAGGGTGACGCTCGTATCCGCAGTGCTGTCAATGTTTACGGTGTCTTCCGCTTCAAACCACGGCGCTCCGTCGGTTTTCTTCCTTGCAGAAGTGTATGCAAAAGATTTTTTATCGGTTACGTCGTTTATCTGCCAGATAAGCTGTTTGTCTCCGTCTGTGGTAGCAGGTGTTTTCATAAAATCGTCCGTAAGAATGTTGTAAGGCATAATGCGGACACGGTTGTCAGCGTCAACTTCAACTATAAGATACTGCGCTGCGTTGCGTGATCCTTCTGGTACGGTATCGTCGCCGATGTCTCTCTCCATTTCAAAGTAATTCAGAGTGCCTGCACCGACCTGAGTGTAGCTGTTCTGCCATATATTCAGCGGATTGTTGACAGGACCATGGGAGTGCCCTGAGAAGTTGACGATCTGCGGATAACGGGCATAAACCATATGAAGAGGCAGAGACATCTGAGTGTACCAGCTTCTGCTGACGTAAACAGTCTTCCAGATATGACCGTGCTGCATTGTAAAAATCGGACGGTCAGGATCATCTGCCGCAGCTTTTCTGAGCTGAGCGGACATCCAGTTTATCTGTAAAGGAGTCTGCCATGTGTCGCTCGGACTCGGAGAAATGCCGATAAAATGAAAGCCTTTTATTACAACGTGAGGATTCAGATCCTGCTGCATGTGGCGGACAAAACCTTCGTGTGCGGTCTCGTGAAATTCGTGATTGCCCATGATTGCAACAAGGGCGGTTTCGTCTCTTTTATTTTCATTTATAACGTTTTTGAGGATTTCATATTCAGCGTCAGCGCCTGTGTCGCAGTTGTCGCCTGTCATAACAACAGCGTCAAGAAGCTTGTAGGTCGGGTGATTGTCCGCATAACGGTATGCGGATGTAAAGAGTTTTTTGAGCCTTTCGGGATTTATGCTGTCGGCTGCATTGATGTGGATGTCTGAAGCAACGGCAAAGCGAAAAATCGGCTTAAAACCTTCGCTGACAGCTTTTTCTGTATCAGCTTCACGGGATTTCTGCTGATCTGCCGAAACAAACGAAAGACCTGTAATGAGCATAAAGAACGCAACAGGAAGGCTGAGCGCTGAGATTATTCTTCTGAAAATTGCCATAAAAGCACCTCCGTTGAAAAAAGTGTATATAGTCTTTTAACGATTTTGTATCTGATTGCCGAACAATATTTTTGTTAGATGCGGCGTCTATTTCTTTTTACTGCCCTGAGTCATAGCCGCATTTGTGTAGCCGTCGTCAGAGTCAAAATCTTTGCGCCATAAGCGATAAACTTTTTCATAAACCTGCTTGTCTATTTCAGGCGTGCCGAGCGAAGTGGTTGGCAGTAACGATTCCCCTGCAACGGCAGGGTCGGTGCAGGCTGTGTCATTGCGCCATTTGTCACGTTCTTCCTTTATGCGAAGGTTTGGTATTTCAAGACTTACTCCGCCTTTGAGTATTGAGCGGTAAGCAAACATACCCGGCAGGAACATATCAAGCGCTTCATATATATCAATAACGTCTGCGTTTTCGTCGCCGAGAATTTTTCTTACAAAATTATACATCGTGTAGTAATCAGATCCGCCGTGGCCGAATACAGCGCTGTCTTCCGACAAATTATCGGCGGGACGATAGCTTATAACGTCGTGCGGAGCGTATTCGCCGGAATAATTATCGACGTTTACATATAACTGCGATACTCCGTCGCCTGCGTCTTCACGGGCGGATTCCATTCTGCCCAGCGAGCCGTATACAGAATACCATATTGAATTCATATACAGTCCGCCGTGGATGCTTTTGATGATACCTCCGTTTTCAAGGGTTACCATCTCTATACCGAAAGAGGCGCATTTTGAGCCTACACGGCGTTTTCTTTCGGCTTTTGTGCCTTCAAGACCGATGACGGAAACGGGCCTCAGCCCCGTGATGTGTATTATCGGGCCTAACGAGTGAGTGCAGTAAAAGGTTGAATACATATTGTTGCGCCAGTGATCCTCTTCGCCGTATGTGATGCTCGGCCAAATTGATTCGCCGTTGTGAATATATTCGCCTTCGCCGTACTCAAACTCGCCGATTTTCCCTTCTTTATAAAGGCGGCGCATTTCGTACGTTGCAGGCATATAGCAGTAGTTTTCGCCGTAAGCGTAAATCTTGCCCGTTTCTTCAATCGTTTCGATAAGCTCAACGGCTTCCTTCATGGTTTGGACGGGAAGCACCTCGGAAAAAACGTGCTTGCCTTCTCTCATGGCTCTTATTGCGAACGGAGCGTGTTCTGTTGCGTAATTTGCAAGAACAACGGCGTCCATATCATGCTTTATAAAATCTTCAAAATCCGTGTAGTAAGTTATATCGGGGTCGTTGAGTGCGGCTTTCTGACGTTCAAGTCCTTCCGTCCATTTGTCGCAGATCGCTACAACTTTTGCGTTATCTGCGCTCTCACAGTAGTTGATCATACTTGTGCCTCGGTATGCGCCGAGTACGCCTATTCTTACCTTTTCCATAAATAAACCTCCGCATCTGAAAGATTATGCAATTATTCTACATCACAACTGTTCAATGTGTCAATATTTTTACATATATGAATGTTTTAAAAAAGCATTTTACTCAACGGATTTCTGCTGATTGACAAAAAAATATAAATATGCAATAATTTATTACAGCAATTTTATCTGGATTAAACACAACCCGAATCGGAGGTTTGAATATGAAAAGGTCAGTATTTAAAGTAATAATCTCTGTTGTTGTCTGTATGATAATGATATTTCAGAGTGCGGCGTCAGCGCCGGTTTATTTTACTTCTTTTATAAAGGTCTATGCTGCTTCTTCGGATAATATTTATGTTTCGCCCGACGGCAGCGATTCGTGGAGCGGCAGTTTGCCTGAGCCTAATCAGGCACGGACAGACGGCCCTCTTAAAACGGCTGAAGCCGCCAAAAATAAAATAAGATCAGACGGTCAGGACGGAAGAACTGTTTATTTCAGAGAGGGTACTTATCATATCGGAAATACTCTGACATTCACCTCCGCTGACCCTGCGAACACTTCATACTGCGCTTATAACGGTGAAAAGGTCGTTTTCAGCGGAGCTTATACCATAAACAACTGGAAAGCCGAATATCTTAACGGCATACCCGTATGGACTGCCGAAATCGACGCCTCCAAAATTTCAGGAGAATTCAACACGCTTTATTCTTCAGAAGGCCCTCTGGTGAATGCCAGACTTCCCGAAAGCGGATATTTCTATGCAGCCGGAGCAGACCCGAGTGATGCAGACGATCCGCAAAACGCAACTTTTCAGCGCAATCACTCTTTTTATTCAAAAGAAAACGATATATATGATTTTTACAATATAAACGACGTCTATGTAAAAATCTATCATTACTGGACTGACGACGTTTCAAAAATAACAAGCTTTGACTCGCAGAACAACAAGGTGTATCTTTCAAAACAAACCAACTGCACCGTGTCCGAAGGCAACGCTTATTACGTTGAAAACGTGCGGGAAGCTCTTGACAAACCGGGCGAATGGTACATAGACAAACCTGCGGAAAAACTTTACTATATTCCTTTTGAAAATGAAACGATCGACTCTGCCGAGGTTTTTGCAGGCTCGACGGAAACGCTTATCACGGCAAATAATATGAACGGCCTTTCGTTCAGCGGAATCAGCTTTGCCGACACAAACTGGAACTATACCAAAAATACGTCAAGTCAGGCGGCTTACGGTGAAAATAAATGTATTTCGGTGCAGAATTCAGTCAACGTGAATTTTGAAAACTGCGAGTTTCGCAATATCGGCGCAGTATGTATCTGGTACGGAACAAACGTTAAAAACTGCACGGTCAGCGGATGCAGCTTCAATCACTTAGGCTCTCAGGCTGTTGCGATAAACGGAGCCAATGACGCCGCTAATCTTACTCAGAACATAACGGTTACAGATAACCATATTCAGAATTACGGTGAAAAACGAGAACAGGCCGCAGCTGTTTTTCAGACGTATGCTTCCGACTGCACGATTTCGCATAACGAAATTCATTCAGGCCCGTACACAGCCGTTTCGGTCGGCTGGACGTGGGGATATGCAGATAATGTTACCTGCCGCAATACGATTTCCGACAACCTGATTTATGATATAGGTCATACTGCGCTTTCCGATATGGGCGGCATATATACTTTGGGAATTCAGAACGGAACGGTGATTTCCGGCAACGTGATTCACGACGTTGCCGCCGGTGCAGACGCAAGCACATACGGCGGATGGGGCATTTATCTTGATGAAGGCTCGTCGAATATCCACGTCAGGAATAACCTTGTATATAACTGCGATTCGCAGGGATTCCATCAGCATTACGGTCAGTCAAATCAGATTTACAACAACATTTTTGCTTTCAACGTTGACGGTCAGGTGCGCTGCTCTAAAACGGAAAACGATAAATCCGATTATCAGATCTATCTTCATAACAACATCCTTGTCGGCGATAATAACGTAATGTATCAGCAGGTAACCAAAGACAGATTCAGCGACAACAACAATCTGTATTATGATACCGCCGCGACCAAAGGGCTTGTTTTCAGCGGAAACAACAGAGCCGCAAACAGCTCGGGAAACTATAATCCCGACGTGATGAAAAATACGTACGGCTACTATGTGAACGGTGTTTTTGAAAACCCCGATTTTACAGACTCCGACAATTTTAATTTCAATATCCGTTCCGCAAAAGCGATGCAGCTTGCGGGATTCAATGCCGTTTCGTTTGAAAACGTCGGCTCGTCAACATTCGGCAGTAAATATCTTGTAAACACGCTTGCTCACGAGCGTTCATATTATCCCGCTCAGATGTGGGACGAATATACCGAGGCTTTTGATGCGGCAAAGAACTCGAGAAGTCAGGAAAATATTGAACGTCTCAAAGCGTCTTACAATGCGCTTGACGGATATTCGGGATATCAGGCAGGCAAAACGGTTTACAACAATGCATTCTGGAAATATACGGATGCAGAAATTTATGCAGATACTTCGCTGAGCGTTTTCGGAGTTTCGTCGGGGAACAATCTTATTAAAACTGACGAAAACTACGTTCAGGATTATACTAATACTTATGACAATACTTCTGTAAAAGCTTTTGCAAGATCAAAAAATTCATCAGCATCCGCAGTTCTGTTCGCGGACGTTTCGCTGTATGACGATCTGTCGCAGACTCCGCTCAGAGTTTCAGGCTCGATCAATTCCGCTCTTGGCAGAAGTATGAGATATTACTGTGTGCTGCAGTCAGTTTCAAATTATGATCCGTCGTTCGGCACGCCCGATAATTATACCGTCGGCGGCAAAACATATTATCTTTCAAAAGGCGGCTGGAAATATCCGTTTGTCGGCAGAGACGGCGGTTATGATTCTGATGTTTCAAACGATAATTTCGGCGGAATGACTGCCTTGATCAACGGCCCTGTACCCGCCAAGAACGAAAGCGTCAGTATGCGGATTTCAGGCGAAGTTCTGGTTTACAGTACGGCAAAAAGCTACTATTACTGCGCCGATAATTATATTGATCTCACAGTTACCGGGGTCGACAAAGGCGAACTGAGACGTATGTATAATTACTGCGTTGAAAACGGCAGAACAGGTACGTCTGTCACTCTTGCGAAATCCGTGCTGGACAGTTATTCGGCAAGTCAGAGTGAAATAGACAGCGCCGTATACGCTCTTAAAAACGCATACGGCAGACCGGCTGACGTTTCGGCGCTTCAGGCGCTTTTGAATCAGGCTCCCGCTTGTTCTTCGGTTGAGTATACGGCGCAGACATGGAAAGCGTATCAGTACGCAAAACAGAATGCCGAGGCTCTTTGTGAAAATCCGTTTGTAAATCAAAGCGAAGTAAACGCCGCTTGTTCTGCTCTTGATTCTGCTCTTGATTCGCTTGTTGAATGCAGGAGTATAGTTTATGCCATGACTCAGAGCACTCCGCTTAATAAAAGTGATTACTCTCAGTACGCATGGTATGAATTTAATCAGGCTGAGTCCGAAGCCGCACAATGCCTTATAAGCGCATCGGCAGATAATATAGAGGAGCAAGCCGAAAAGCTTACAGAAGTAAAAGCTTCTCTTGAAAATCACAGAGCTGATAATATTACCGTGTTTAATAAACAGACTTTGCACAAGCCAATGAACGCCATGACAACAACGTATTTTTATACAACAGGCGTATCTTCGGGAAACAGTCTCACACTTTCGCAGATAAACTTTGACGATGAATCATCGTATGATAATTTCAGTTTTTTGGAGCAGTTCAATCTGTACGTCGCATCAAAATCTCAGAGCGCTTCGGCGAATATCTACATTGACCGCTCGATCATTTCCGACGTGAGCGAAACGGGACTTCGGGTAGGCGCAGATTTTACATATATCACAGCGTACTCCATGCGGTTGTATCTGATGTTTGTAAACGACTATACGCCAACGATTGCAAACAGGGATACGATAACCGTAAACGGCAAGACATACAGAATTGAAGTCGGCACATATCTTAATCCCGTTCTCGGCGGTGCAAACGGAGCGGATACAGTCATTTCTCCTCCGCTTGAAAATGTAAAAGGTAAATCAGGCAGATTATTCGGACCTGTTCCCGATGCTGGGGAAAAGGTAACGCTTAAGCTTGCGGCGTGTACCTTCAACAGAAATTTCAACGCTGACACCTATTACTGCGCCGACAACTATATTGATTTTAATATCTACGGCGTTGATAAGGCAGAAATCAGACGGTTTGCGTTTGAAGATTATGCAAAGCCCGAATTTGACAGCAGCGCATATTCACAGTCTTCTCTTTCAGAATATCAGAGTGCGCTTGACGCGGCAAAAACTGTAATTTACGGCGACACATATTCACAGCAGGAAATAAATGCGGCGGCTCAGAGGCTCAAGACTGCTTTTGAAAATCTGAAAATAACGGCGCAGAGCAGAGTCAAAATAAATCTTAACGGCGGCGCTTCTCAGACCAATCTTGCCGTATGGCGTACGGTGAATTATGATTCATCTCTTTGCGGCTGTCCGTCTCACAGAGGAAGCAAAAGCTCGTATACCATTAACGATTTTAATTTGTCATTCAAGCTTGATTCAACTTCTCACGGCTATGCGTTTATGCCTGTATATATGTATGTAACTCCGGGCAATTCCTACACTCTTACGCTCAGGACTACGTCGAGAGCTTCAGCTTTTCTTGCGTACAACAGTTCATACAGCCACGGCTGGAACAGCTTCCCGCAGTTTTATCAGTTCAGCGATATCAGCTATACTCTTCAGCCTGACGGAACGTATTTATACAAGGCTGTGCTAAACATAAGTGACGAGGAAACCGTTGACGGCGCATATCTGAGAATTGAAGCGAGCGGTACGCTTGATACGATTACCGTTAGCGATATAGTGTTGACGCCCAATGACGATACTGATTCTTCGTTTGATGAAATCTGTTATTTCGGGGACGTGCTTTTCCTGCCCGAGCCGAGCATGAGCGGATACCATTTCGGCGGCTGGAAGCTCGGTGACTCAACTATTCTCAGCGGCAGCCGTTATACGGCAGGTCAGCATGACGAAACTTTAACCGCAGTATGGAAAGATAAAGTTTTATGTTCAGACGTTTTTGAGGTCGATTATCAGAGCGGCATCATTTACGGGATAGAGCAGGGCGATGAAATTACATTGGACAGCTTTTATCTGTCAGATAATTCCTGCACTCTCTCAATAAGCAAAGAGGGCAGAGCCTGCACAGGCATAATTGTGAACGTACTCCTTGACGGCAAGGTTTATGAAAGCTACAAAACAGCCGTATGGGGTGATCTTGACGGCGACGGCGAATGTGACGCGCGTGATGCCGTAATAGCCGACAGCTATGTGAACGGAATGCTTTCAGATGATTATCTCGGCTCGGCAAAACTCAAAGCGGCGGATGTCAGCCGTGACGGAAAAGTGGATCAGAACGACGTTTCTATGCTCGTTCAGTCAGGATTATTGATGTAGAAACATATAAAAAGCCGCTCAGTCAGAGTCAATCTGATTGAGCGGTTTTCAATTATCTTGATTTATCTTGTTTCAGGTACCATCTGCATTTTTGAAAATTTCTGACCGAATGCGTTTGCCCATCCTTCGCAGTAGAGCTTGTAATAAGAAATGTTATGCTTCTTTCTGTATCCGCCGAGCAGGTTGCACCAGATCATTGACGGTATAGCGACAACAATATAATAAAGCGGGCCGAGAAGCAGGCATTGCCAGGTGTGGCCGTATTCGTGGATCCTTGTGTTGTAGGTCCATTTTTTGCTGCTGTGCTGGTCTTTCATAAATATGAATAATCCCATTGAAAGACCGCCTGCGTTCCACGGCAGGTAAACTATATAAGCGTAGCCGAAATGCTGCCAGCGCCTTTTTTTGATTTTTGTGCAGATCAGGAATGCGATTCCGCCGATTATATTTACCGGCAGTCCCCATGTCCATTGAACGAAATAAAACAGGAATCTTTTAAGTGAAGTGCCGAAACTCTTCTTCGGCTCAGCGGGCTCTCTTTTTGTTATGTCGATTTTTTCCATATCTATTATCCTTTCGTCAGCTTTCTTCAAGAGCTTTCTTTTCAAGCTCTTTTTCAATCAGAATCAGATATTCGCCGTTCTCGTTTGTTTCAAGTGTATAAGCGTCGGGCGAATCGTTGTCTTTTCCGAGCCACGTGTTTTCAAGCTTCTGACCTGAAATAAGCTCACAGCGCTCTTTCTGCTCCGGCGTGAGATTTACTGCGCCGTATTTATGCTTTGCAGCTACTGCGGCTCTGATAAGCGCATGATCGTCTTTTGTCATTTTAAATTTTTTGAGGAGTATCAGCGAAATGAGCGCCGCCGCAATAGGAACTATCGCAACGCAGACACGAACGCCGATTACTGCGCTTGCACTCTGCGTATAAAGCTGACCTGTCGCTTTTTCATACTGAGAAACTTTATCGCCCGTTACAAGACCGAAATCGTCGAGCGTGAACGCAACGAGAGCCGCCATAACGCCTGCGATACTTTTTTTGATAAGCGTGCTGAACGTCGATATAACTCCTTCACGGCGTCTGCCTGTTATCAGCTCGTCAACGTCTGTAAGATCTGGGAAAATATTGTTTGAAACAAATCCGAGGCCTGACATTCCGAACGGATACAGTATCATGCTCAGCGTCATCAGAATAAACCATATAAACGACGTCGGACCGCCTTTGTCATGCTGCATAAAAAGTCCTATCGCAAGACCTGCGACCATCAGAGGAGTCACAATGTCGCCGCATCGTTTTTTGCCGTACTTCATAGTAAGAGCATAATTGAGCGGAAACGCCGAAGCTTCCGCAACGCCTGCGACAGCGTTGAATATCGCATAACGGCTGTACTGATTTGCAAGGTACTTGATATAATAAACCTTGGTGTTTGCGTAAAAGCCGGTAGAAATCTGATAAGCAAGGCTCATAAAGAAATACTGCCGGAACGATTTATTTTTAAAAACAAGGATGTATTCTCTCAGAAGGTATCTGAAATTGAACGGTTCAACTTTATTGCCCAGCGAGCTTGGCTCTTTTGTGTTTCTGAATGTTAAGTAAACGGCAACGGAATAAAAGAGCGCAAGCGTTATTCCGATAACGAGGAACGGCTTTTTTGAAATTTCGGAATTGAGGTCGTCGTTGGAGCCGAACAACATAAGAATAAGAACGACGATTCCGAAAGACGGCACCATACCTGCGGAGTTGAAGATATAGCCCATTGAGTTATACTGCGTACGCAGATTATATTCCGGCGCAAGTTCGGGCAGCATAGCCGTGTGAGGAACTGCGATAATCGTATAAGCCGTTTTGTAAAGCATATAGACTATTACAAAATAAGCCATCGCCGTACCCGGATGTTTACTGCCGTCAAGACCGAAAGAATTCCACAGCAGAGCGTATGAAACAAAAAGAACGGGAATGCCGATCAGCAGATACCGCCTGTGCTTGCCGAATTTTGAACGTGTACGGTCGGTTATAATGCCCATTGCAGGGTCGGTGACAGCGTCCCATATCGTGGCTACCATAACAACAATACCTGCGCTTTTGAGCGGAAGGTTTACTACGTCTGTCAAAAACAGCGTAAAATACATGCTGATAATATATCCTGCGCCGCCCATAAAGATGTTGGCGTAGCTGTAATTGATCATCGGCAGTATGGCTGTTTTGAAATCTCCCTGAACGCCTATTGCTTTTTTTATTTTTTCACCCAAGTGCATCACCACCGAATAAAATATAGTGCGATTATACCATTGTTGATTTATTTAGTCAATAATTTTAATTATGAACTTATTTGACTTTTTCGGTTGACTTGAATCGGAATAGGATATATAATATTAACTGAATATAAATGATTTATCATTATTATATATGGAGGAATTTTTATGGCAAGAGTTTATAACTTCTCAGCAGGTCCGTCAATGCTTCCTGAATCAGTGCTCAGAAGAGCGGCTGACGAAATGCTTGATTACAACGGTACGGGCGAATCCGTAATGGAAATGTCTCACCGTTCAGCAGAATTTCAGCAGATCATAGACGAGGCAGAGGCTCTCGTTCGTGAGCTTTATAAAGTACCGGATAATTACAAGGTTTTGTTTTTACAGGGCGGCGCTTCAACCCAGTTCGCGGCAATTCCGCTCAATTTTATGAACGGCAGCGGCAAGGCTGATTATATCGTTTCGGGTCAGTGGGGCAGAAAAGCGGCTGAGGAAGCCGCAAGATACGGCGACGTTAAAGTCGTTGCAAACTCCGTTGATAAAAATTATTCCTATTTCCCGAAAACAACGAGAGAGGATTTCAGACCTGACGCCGACTATGTTTATTACTGCATGAACAACACTATTTTCGGCACACTTGCTCCTTATATCCCCGATACGGGCGATATCCCGCTTATTGCAGACGTATCATCCTGCTTCTTCTCACAGCCGCTTGATATTTCAAAGTTTGCAGTAGTTTACGGCGGAGCGCAGAAAAATGTTGCTCCCGCAGGTGTTGTTATCGCCATTGTCCGTGAGGATATGCTCGGCAAGGCAAGGGATATAACTCCCACGATGCTCAACTGGAAAATCATGGCTGACCACGGCTCAATGTATAATACTCCTCCGTGCTATATTATTTATATGTGCAAGCTCGTTCTTGAATGGATAAAGAATGACATCGGCGGACTCGAAGCTATGGAAGAAAGAAATAAGAAAAAGGCAAAGATCCTTTATGATTTCCTTGATTCAAGCAAGATGTTTTCAAGCACGGTCGTACCGGAGGATCGTTCGCTTATGAACGTTCCGTTTGTCAGCGGCGACAAAGAGCTTGACGCAAAGCTTATCAAAGAAGCTAAAGAAGCCGGCTTTATCAATATCAAAGGATATAAAACCGTCGGCGGAATGAGAGCCTCTATTTATAACGCTATGCCTCTGGAAGGCGTTGAGAAGCTCGTTGAATTCATGAAGGAATTTGAAAAAGCAAATTCATAAGAGAGGATAAATTATGTATAACATTTTAACTCTTAATAAAATTGCCGCCTGCGGCACGTCAAGATTTTCCGATAAATACACTTGCTCGGCAGATATTGAAAATCCGACCGCTATTATGGTGCGCTCCGCGTCTATGCACGATATGGAGCTTTCGCCGGAAACAATAGCTATCGCAAGAGCGGGAGCGGGTACAAACAATATCCCCGTTGATGAATGCGCAAAAAAAGGCGTAGTCGTTTTCAATACTCCCGGCGCTAATGCAAACGCTGTAAAAGAGCTTGTTATCTGCGGACTTTTTATGGCGTCAAGAAAAATTGCGGCGGCTGTTGACTGGTGCAGAACTCTCAAGGGTGAGGGCGAAGCCGTCGGCAAGCTTGTTGAAAAAGGCAAGTCGAATTTTGCAGGACCTGAAATCGCAGGCAAAACGCTTGGCGTTATAGGTCTCGGCGCAATAGGTTTCAAAGTAGCTCAGGCAGCCGAAGCTCTCGGTATGAAAATCGTGGGCTATGACCCGTTCCTTTCAGACACAGTAAAGTCTATGCTTTCAGAAAAT
The DNA here is from genome assembly GCA_902789095.1 of Oscillospiraceae bacterium. Lineage (GTDB taxonomy): Bacteria > Bacillota > Clostridia > Oscillospirales > Acutalibacteraceae > CAG-488. Next base: position 15,661 of record CADAMY010000005.1, read on the forward strand.
ACAGTTGTTTATGACGATATAAACGACGTTTTCAAAGCGAGCGATTATATTACTCTTCATATTCCGCTCAACGACGCAACAAAAGGCACGCTGAACAGCGAAACATTTGCTCTTTGCAAAGACGGCGTCAGAGTCCTCAATTTTGCAAGAGGCGGACTTGTTGACAATTCAGCGCTAAAGGATGCGCTTTCAAGCGGAAAGTGCGCTGCATACGTTGTTGATTTTCCGGATGATGAAATAATCGGCGTTGACGGCGTTACGGCGATTCCTCACCTTGGCGCTTCAACTCCGGAAAGTGAAGATAACTGCGCTGTAATGGCAGCAGACGAGCTGATAGGCTACATTGAAAGAGGAGAAATCAAAAACTCGGTCAACCTCCCTGCTCTTACAGACCTCGGCGAAGTTAACGGAAATAGAGTCTGTGTAATATGCGAAGAGAGTGCAGTCGAAAGCGTAAAATCTGCTCTCGGTTCCGCAGCAAAATCCGCCGTTAAAAAAGGCTTCGGTTATGTTGCTGCAGACAATGCAGACGAAACAAAACTTGCCGGTATTGACGGTATAATCAGAATCCGTGTAATCGGCTGATTTATTTTAAATCGAAAATAATTACAGGGTGCAGATTTTTATTTCTGCACCCTGTTTTTGTTTGTTTGGGAAACTATAATTATCCGTTATTTGAGTTGTTGAGTATACCGTTAAGCAGGTCGGAAATATTTCCGTTTGCTTCCTGCGATGAAGATGTAGTAGAGGCTGTTGTAGTAGTGGTGGTAGTGGTTGTGTATTCGCCCCATACGGTGAGTATAACCTGAGAGCCTTTCGGATAAACGGCTCCTCCGTCAAGGCTTGCCTGATAAACTACGTCTTTGGTCTGACCGGATTCGTTGTTCTTTTCAACTCTGGTAACTTTGAATCCGCTCTTTTCAAGCAGCGCTTTTGCTTCTGTATATCCGGCTCCGATAACGCCTGATGACGGGAATGAAATATACTCAACACCCTTGCTTACTGTAAGAACGATCTTACTCATCTTTCCTGTCTGCGTTCCGGGAGTAATACTTTGTTTCATTATAACTCCCTCTTCAACCGTGTCGCTGTAAACTTCCTGCTTTTCGATGGTGAAGTTAGACGAATAGTATTTATCGTTTATTACGTCTTCATAATTATTGTTAACAAAATTCGGAACTTCAACCTGCTCCTGTGAAACAGAAACGGTCGTAGTCTTCTGAGCGCCGGAGAATTTGCCGTCTGAAAGGAACAGCATAACTACTATGGCGATAACTGCGACAATAATGATAGTTGATAAAACAATTATAACTACTGAGCGCTTATGACGCCGTCTTGCTTCTGCTATTATTTCTGCGGAATCAGTTCTGGCAGCAGGTTCTTCTCTCTGCGTTGTGCGAATCTGCTCAATATCCATTTTTTTGTCGGCTGCCGCTACTGCATTCGGTGATGCCGAAAGCTCGTCCCTGAGTTCTTCAACGTTTTTGATTCTGTCATCAGGGAGGATCTGCAAAGCGTTTACAAGCCCGTTTATTACGTATGCCGGGAGCTGCTCGGCAAACCTTCCGGGGATCATCAGCCTGTCGTTGGCAACGCGCTCTTTTGCGTCTATCGGGTCTGTCCCTATAAGCGTTCTGTAAAGGACCGCGCCGAAAGCGTAAATATCTGTCCACGGACCCTGTCTGCCTTCAAATCCGTACTGCTCAAATGCGGCATAACCGGGGAATATTTCTTCCTGAAGGTCGGTGTGAGCTGAACGGGCTGCGCTGATGCTGAAACCTGTAATACGGATTTTTCCGTCGTCAGCAACTATCAGAGTGCTCGGAGAAATACCTCTGTGAACTATACCTGAATTGTGAAGCGTGCCGAGAGTTGAGAGCACAGGCATAAGAAGCGTCCGCGCTTTTTCCCAGGGAAGATATCCTGAAGACGTGTTTTTGAGAAGATATTCACGAAGCGATACGCCTTTGATGTTTTCCGTTATAGCGTAGCATGTGCCGCCGCCTTCAATAACCTCGTTTACTTTTATGAGCGCTGAAAGCCCGTTCAATCTGTGAAGCTTTCTCCACAGTTCTGTAAAGCTCTGCATATATTCGTCAAATATGCGCTCTTTGCCGGAGGCAGATGAAACCCTTAGGGTTTCTTTTTCACGGACAGCCAGACCAAGAGGGAAATACTCCCTTATGTTTATGGTTGAGCGTGTAGTAAGATCAAGACCCATATAAGTAGCCCCGTCTCCGTTGAATTCAAGGAGCTTGCCTACAAGATATCTATTGCCTAAAACAGTTCTTATCGGCAGATAATCTGCGCTTTGCTGTGAATCAACGTGAAATCCGCAGTAAGGGCATTGTTTTGCACTGCCGATCTCCCGCATACAGCTCATACATAAATTATCGGAATTAATCATAAATTTCTTCCTTTCAAAAGAACAGAATAAATGTGCATAACTTTCCATAATTATATTTAATAATATCACATATATATGCTGATTGTCAAGAAAAAGGCTGTATCTGCGTAAATTATATCACTCAGATACAGCCTGATTTATAATATTCAGTTTTTAATCGATCTATATCAGTACACTTCTTTTATACAGGTAAAGATATTTTTAACTATATTTATCATCAACTCAAAAAGATCATTAGTGAAGCTCCAGATTGACGCTGTTATCGCCTGAATCTGAGAAGTTTCCGTCTGAACACTTCCTGAAGCGGTGAGTGCGCCGCTGTAATTATCAGTAACGGTATAACTGAATGTTTTCACTTTGCCGTTGAGTACCGTGTCGCTCTCGCAGTAGTTTACGCTGAATTTCCGGCAGCCGCAGGATGAAGTGTCTGCCGTGATAATCGTTGATTCACCGGGAGCAAGGATGCGGTTTACAGGCGTTTTGGAATTATCTACTTCAACCGATTTTATAAGCATTGAATTTTTGCGCGATGTGTTGGAAAGTATCATTCTTCCGCTTTTACCGTGAAGCGCATAAAGACAGTTTGTGTTTTCAAAGCAGATGTGCAGGTCGTTTGAAGGATCGTTGCTCTGCATAAACTGGGGAAAACGCGCGTCGCTCCAGGCGTCCTTTAAATCGTGCGTATATAAAAGTGTTTCTATAAGCTCAAGAGAATTCGGCGCCCATTCAACCTGACCGTGAAAAAGCTCGTTTATTATCCATGTTTTTTCAGGCAAATATCCGCAAGAAAGATCAATGCAGTTGTCAGGTGAAATGCAGTTTTTGCCGATATCTTTTTTCTGAGTATATCCGTCAGGGAATACTTCACCCATGGGTGCGCAGTACGCTCCGCAGGAAGATTCAAGATCAACTATCGCATCGGAATTGATTCCGTGAGTATTGACAAGCTCATTCCCCGAGCAGGATACTATGCTGACGTCAGCTCCGTTAAGCACGGCAGAACGAAGCATAGCAGGGATATCTTTCATATATCCGTTCCTGACTTTGCTGACGGTATTGAGCAAAGGAGCGTTTTCAGGCGCGCTGAAATACTTCCCGCTTATCATATCGTAATCCTCTGAGGGAATCATCTCAAGGTAAGCGGGGCCGCATTTTGCAATCGGAAGTATAACTTGCTCAGCTCCCATTGTAGCAATTCCGTTGATGCTTTCGGGTATGAGATTTCCCAATGCGGAAACGTCAATTTCGGTATGCAGTATATTTTCAACAAGCTTTATGATTTCGGCAAACGTAAGAGTGTACTGCGCGTCGGTGTTGAGAATTTTCGTTACAAAGTCAGAGCCGTCAAAAATCGGATTGTTGAATACGAGGTTTTCAATATATCCCTTGTCGGCGTATTTATAAACATACTGAGCAACGGGAACGCTTCCCTGGCTCAGACAATAAATACTTACTTTGTCATGACCTGTTGCTGCCATAACACCCTCGATATATCCGAGCAGTTCGTCGGCAATTTCGTCGCCGGAAAGCCGCCAGTCATATAAAAAGTTAAAAACGTGGTCGTTCCCGACTTTTGCCGCAGTCCGCTTCATATCAAGAAATTCGGAATCGTAATAAGGTATGTATTTCAATGCGTCGTTTTTTATGAATCCTGCGTATGATGTATCTTCAACAGAAGAATATATGGGCTTCAGATTATAACGTGATGTTCCGTCGGGATTCATGCGTATCGGCTCAACGAGATCGGCAACCGTGTTAGCTATGGGAAGAAGAATATCATCCGTGCCGTATTTTGCAAAATTTTCAAAAAGGGATTTTACAGCCGAATCGGGAGTGAAGGGGAAAGCTGTTTCTTCGCTTCCGTCAGGCTTAACTTCAATGAGCGTTGTTGCACCGAAGCCCGAAACAAAAATCACAGGGGTATGGGAGCATCCGCAGTTATCCGATGCAAATGCAGCAGCGGCAGATGTGACTATGATCACTGCCGCTGAAAGTATGCTTATTATTTTTTTGTAAAACATTTTCAGAGTCATGACATTACCTATCCAAGTTTTTCAATCTGTTTCTTTATAGCCACAAAGCTTTCATTGCTGATAACGTGCTCTATACGGCAGGCGACTTCAGCCGCAATTTTCGGGTCAACACCGAGCTTGACGAGATAGTCCGTAATCGACGTGTGACGCTCATATATTTTTTCAGCAATCTCTCTGCCTTTGGGAAGAAGACTGATGTAGCCGTTTTCATCTCTTTCAATGTAGCCGTTTTCAACAAGATTCTTCATCGCTACGCTGACGCTCGGCTTTGAAAAATCCAGCTCCGTCGCAATATCTATTGAGCGGACATAACCGTTGCGCTGTTTGAGCACGAGTATAGTCTCAAGATAGTTTTCAGCCGATTCCTGTATTTTCATTAAAATCACCTTCTGTGAAGTTATTTTTATTATTATACCATTATAAACATCACTTTGCAAGATTAAAAAATATCATTTTGCTCTTGTGACTTTCAATACCTGTTTCTGAACCTTTTTCTGCCAGTTTCTTACAGATGCTTCATCATATACTTCCGGAGCGTCAGCGAATGCTTTTGAAAGCTTTGCGCCGTTAATGATTCCTCCGAGAACTTTAAAGAAATAACCGGGATTTTTCATACCTCGTCTGAATTTTCCGAGCAGCGTTCCTATATTCATATTTCGTCCTGCTCCCGCAAGGTCTGACGCCTGTACGACTCTCTGGCTGAAAAGGAAGCTTACTCCTTCGGGAGGAAGATTCAACAGCGAATTTTTCAGGCTCTCGTTTTTTGCAGTCTGAGCGCCGTAAAGAAGGTGATAATCTCGGTTATACTGCCATAAGACTTGAGCTGATGCGCTTTCATTTTTAATAACCGTTTCGGCAAGGAGCTTGCCTGCAAGAAGCGATAGGTCTATACCCATACCGTTCATTGGCGTAGTCATAAAAGCGCTGTCGCCGACGGCGGCATATCCCTCGGCTGTCATAATTGCGAGAGGTCTTCTTACCGGAATAATACCTCTATGTCCGCCGTGAAGTACAGAGTTCCCCGTCCAAGGGTGTGACTGCCTGAATTTTTTAATATGAAAGTCAATGAGATCATCTTCGAGCGGATCTATTCTGCCGATCAGAATATCAACGCTTTCGTCGTTTGTACAGCACCATGAAAGACCCTGTTCACCGCTATGACAAAGATAAACTTCAAACGGAATGCCTGTTTCTCCACTATAATCATTCCTGTCGAAATAAGCGCGGTAAGCGTAAAATACGTCTCCTCGCTCAGGACTCTTTTCTATACAGAAGCTGTCGGGCAGATTTGTCCTAAGAGCAGAAAATGCGCCGAGAGCATCAATAACAAGATCACAGTATATCTCTTGAGAGTCGACGATCACGCCTGAAATTTTTTTGCCGTCTGTCAAAGGATAGTTGACTGTTTTTTCGAAACACAGCTTTACACCATGTTTTTCCGCATTGTCGATAAGCATATTGATAAGCGGCTTGCGCCACATGATTTTCTGTCGGTTTTCATCTGTATAATGTATATCGATACTTGTGTTGTAATCAGGGGAAATAAAAGAACAGTCACCGCGAAAACGCCATGCATCTTCGGGCAGAGCTTTTTCACCGGTGATATCAAGGAGAATATCAAAAGTGAATCTGTCCTCCCAGTCATGCCCGAGCTGATTCCGCTGTTCTTTTTCATAAAGAGTCACGTCATGACCGGCTTCGGCGAGAAGTGCAGCGGCGGCAAGCCCTCCGTGGCCTGCTCCTGCAACTACGATTTTCAGATTGAATCACCCTTTCTCTTGGCAATTGAGGCACTTATATTATATATTAAAAACGCTATTTGTCAAATTATAAATATTAAGGGAAACGCTATTTGGTAATTTTGCATAATTTTATATTAAAAATTTTTGATGCGATTTTTCATTTTCGGTTGACAATTTGACATTAAAATGATATTCTAAATATGTGTATTTCTGTAAAACTGATGTACTATATTAAATTCGAGGAGGATTTTTATGCGAATTAAAAAGGCTTTAAGCATTATTATGGCTGTTGCCATGATAATTACTGCAGTACCATTCAGTGTAGGCAGTCTTGCTGCTGACAAATTCCAGGTCGATTCAGAAGTTTTCGGCACCACAAAGGCTGACAGCGATTCTCTGATCAGACCAAACACCAATATCAACGCTTCCCCGATAACAAGAGTTTGCTATTCTCTTGCAAATCCTCTTAAATCAGCAAGCGGTTTAAATTCCGTAACAACTCAGGCTACACCGTCAGGTATAGCTAAAAACTCTATGAGATACGCATCAGTTCTTTATGCGGGTGAAACACCGACTGCTACGACAATTGTTTTTTCTGCTGACGATCATGTAAGCAGCGACAATATCTCGATTTCGTGCAGCAATGAGTCGATCCGTCTTTCATCAGTTCAGAAATCAGGCAATAACTACACATGGACTGTTCTTGACGGCTGCGCTGCAGCAGTAGGCGAAACTCTTGCATTTACTGTTTCATACAGATATTCATATCATGATAACGGAACAGGTAAGACTTACAACAGCGACAAGATATATAAAAACGTAGCTTATTCTTACGTTGAGTCTGTTGTTGAACCGGCAGGTATCTATTCTTACAGAAGAACGTGGATGAACTGGGGTCTTGGTCAGGATACCAAAAACCGCGCTTATTTCTCGTCTTTCCTGCTTGGTATCGGCGTTTATACAGATTCCACCACAACCGGCGGAACTAACTTCAACGGAGAAGGAACAACAGCAGATTACGGTAAAATGCTCATAAACGAGAGCAACGGCGGTACATACACAAAATGGAACGTAGGCTATCGGGCAAATTCCGACCGCCCGACCGCAACGATTTACTTTGACAAAGGTCTGTATGATAACCTCAGCGACCAGAATGTCCGTCTTCAGACATTTGTAAACAACGTATCAAGCGATGAAGATGAAATTACAACAATTTCCACTGATGGTATCTACGAGTACAGCGGAAACGTTGACACATTCGAAGACGAAGGCTCAAACAGCAGCAATATAAGAGAAGGCAACGCAGATTTCCTCAAACTTCAGAAGAGCAGTTCTTCTGCCAGAAATGTCGGCGATTCTTATCTTCAGTATTTTGCTTCCACAGGCGGAAATGAAGGCACATCCGGCACATATACGCTTATGATAAACTACCACACCCCTGCAGATTACAATGATGTTTATCTTACTCATTCATATACCATTACCGTTAAAACAGTCAACAAGAGCGCGCTTCGCTCGGCTGTTCAGACCGTTGTAAACAAAGATCCGGATACAGTTACAACTTCACCCACAAACGGCGGTAAAGGCTACAATCCGCAGGAATGGTATTATTCTGCAGGATGGCCGGCTTATGAAGCTGCGTACCTCAACGCATACAGAACTTTCAATAAACCTGATGTAACTCAGGCTGAAATCAACAGCGTTACTACAACTCTTAACCAGAAGTATAATGCTCTTGAAATCAAACCGGCGGATTATCAGGAACTTGATTTCTATTATAATAAGTCAATAAATCTTAATTCTGCGCTTTATACAACAGAATCATGGGACAGACTTCAGTCGGCGATTTCACAGTACAGATCTGATTACAGCATATTCTATCAGCCGAAGGTTGACCAGATCACTATTGACCTTCAGAACGCTTATAACGCTCTTGAATATGCTACCGCAGATTATACAGAAACAGATCGTGCGGCTGACGAAGTCAATGCTCTTATCATCGACGCGGAAGAGCACGGACTTACAGTAAACGAACTTTATACAAACTGGAGCGTTGTTGACGCCGCTCTTATAAGCTGCGGCTATGAGCTTGACAGCGAGTACGGTTACTATATACTTACAAACGCTCTTGACGCAAACAAACAGGCAACAGTTGACACATATCCTACAACGATCCGTCAGGCTAAGAATAAGCTCACAAAGAGAACTGCGGATTACACAACCACTCAGGAAGTGCTGAGGGATTACTCAACGTTCAAGTCAAATATTGAGCCTTATATCACTACTGAGTCTTATAACGCTGTAGAAAGTGCGTATTCGGCACTCAGCGCTCTTTACACTCCGCCGAAAACAATAGATTATCAGCAGGATATTGAAGATGCGGTTGCGGCACTTCGCAGCGCTATGGAAAATTATGAGTTCAGACCCGCAAACTATAAAGCGGCAAATGCTGCAATAGCGAGGGCTGACGCTCTTGACAGATCGCTTTACAGCAATCTTACGGCTGTTGATAATGCTTACAACAATCTTTTAAGCAAATTCGGTCTTGATGCAAGATATCAGTCAACGGTCGATTCAGCAGTTGCAACGCTTGTTGATGCACTCAACGCACTTTCGGAAAACGGCGCGGATTACACCGCAGTTACAAATGCAAAACTTGCAGCCGATGCCGAAGCAGACAGAATCTTCAATCTTTATAAAGATTCATACCATTTCACAGTAAACGAATTCTACACAAACTGGGATGCAGTTGAGGCTGCAGAAGAAGCGGTTGTTTACGGTCTTCCCGTATCTCAGCAGTCACAGGTAAACGCATATGCTGCCGCTATCAACAATGCTCTTGCCGCTCTTACTGAGGCTCCGGCGGATTATACTGCATTGAATGCAGTTGAAGCAGAAGGCGCAGCTTACCTTGAAGAGCCTCTTGTTTCTAAATATACCGAAGCTTCAATTGACAATCTTGTATCTGCACTCTTTGCGGTAACAGGCTATAATCTCAAGATAAGCAAGCAGGCAACCGTAGATGCTTATACAGAAGCTATCAGAGAAGCTATTGATAACCTCGAGCTTCTCAAGGCTGATTATACTATGGTAAATCAGGCTATAGCTTCAGCTAACGCAGCTAAACAGCAGAGCGCAAGCTTTGCCGCTGCTCATAACGGATATCCTTATTACACCGCAGCTTCTATCGACAGACTCAACACTGCTATAAGCAATGTTGTTTATGATTTACCGATAGATCAGCAGTCAACGGTAACTGGATATGCCGATGCTATCAACAACGCTAAGAATGCTCTTGTAATTGCTGACGCTGATTACACAGAGGTAAACAGGGCAGAAGCAAACGTTCCCAATGACCTTTCACCTTATACCGAGTCTTCAAAGGCAGTTCTTAATCTTGCCCTTAATTATACTAAAGGACTCAAGGCAAATAAACAGTCTCAGGTTGACGGTTACGCTGCGGCAATTACATCCGCTATCAACGGTCTTGAATACATCGGCGCTGATTACACATCTGTAAATCAGGCTATCGCAAACGCTCCGACGGATTCCAAGCCTTACACTCCCGGCTCATGGGCAAATCTTCAGAACGCTATAAACGCAGTAAACTACAATCTTAAATATAATCAGCAGGCTCAGGTTGAAGCATACGCAGATGCGATCAACGTTGCAGTTTCAAGGCTTCAGTATGCTGCCGCAGATTATACAAAAGTAAATCAGGCTATCACGCAGGCAAGAGCAGTTCTTGCTTCAGCTGATGCAGTAAATTATACAGAACAGAGCAAGGCAAACGTTCAGTCAGCTATTGACGCTGTCAACTACGATCTTAAATATGACCAGCAGGATCAGGTCGATGCTTTTGAACAGGCGATCAACGCAGCGGTAGCGGCTCTTGAATATGCAGCTCTTGATACTTCAGGCTATGATGCCGCAGTTCAGAGATACAACGGTATCAACAAGTCGCTTTATACTGATGAATCAATAAATAACGTTGATCTTGCGTTCGCAGCATTCGATAATATTACACCGAGAGATATCAGAAGCCAGGCTCGCTGGGACGAAGCAGTTGCAGCAGTAAATGCGGCAATGGATGATCTTGTAATGAAGAGAGCAAATACAAATGATCTTGATGCGGCAATCAAACGCGCAGAGGCGCTTATTGCTACGGACCTTTATATTTCAAGTTCGGTTGAGTATCTTACAAGCGCAGTAAACAGCGGTAAGGATCTCCTTAATTCAAACCCGGATATAACTCAGCAGACGGCTGTAAATTCCGCAATAACGGTTATCAACAACGCTATCTCATCGCTTGTATTCAAACCGATTGACAAAACAAGCTTTGAAAACGCCAAAAAGACTGTACCGGCCGACCTTTCAATCTACACTGACGCTTCCGTAGCGGCAATGAATAGCGCAAAGGATGCAATCGATACATTCCTCAGCGGCAGCGTAAACATCAATAATCAGGCTGAGCTTGAAGAGCTTGTAACGGTTTATGTAGCAAAAATCAACGCTCTTGAAAATAATAAGAAACCTGCTGATTACAGTGCGCTCAACGCTGTTATCGAGGAATTCAGAGGGCTCAATGAAGACGATTACACCAACTATTACGATGCTTATAACGTATACAGATCAGTAACAGCATGGAAGGCTGCAAACCCGAGCAAAGACATTACTCAGCAGAGTGAAGTTGATGCGCAGACAGCTCTTCTCAGAAATGCGATCGATTCGCTTACAGCAGTTGCTTCAGTTTCTTACTTCAGAGCAAGAGAAGGCAGCACAACCGTAATCGACGGAAACTACATCTACGGATTAAAGACTAAGCTTACAGCCGCAAATCTCAGAAATACATTCCTTGATTACAACAATGTTGAAGTAACATTTAAAAAAGCTATCGAGGATGCAAGATATTACGGCACAGGCTCAACCGTAACAGTTGTTTATCCGAACGGAAATACCGAAGTATATACCATCATTGTTTACGGTGATATAGACGGCAACTCCGTAATAGACAGCGACGATGCGTTTGCAACTCTCGAAGCTGCAAGTGACAACTCATTGTTCACCTCATTGCAGAAAAAGGCTGCAAACCTTGACGGCGTCCGCAGAATCAGCGTTGATGACTATGCAATTATCAACGAAGCTGCTCTCGGAATCAGCGAAATCAGCCAGACCCTTGACTGATAAATAAAAAATAACCGCCCTGTTTTATCAGGGCGGAAACCAAGGCTTTATTCCATTGGAATCAATGGTTAAAGATAAAATTTTTAGGAGGAATATTTTCATGTTGAAGAAAGTATTGAGTGTAGTTCTCGCACTTGTACTCGCATTAGGTGTTCTTGCTGTTGCAACGTCTGCTGCTTCTGCATCAGATCTTCAGACAGCATTAAACTCACTTCCCAGCGAGTATAACGCACAGTTCTACAACGAATCAACTCAGGCAGCTATTCTTGAAGCAAGAGCAGCTGCAACAGACGCACTTGCAAGCGGTGATCCGGAAGCAGTTGACGCTGCTTATAATCTTTGCACAGCTGCAAGCACACTCGCAAAAGCAAAAGAAGAACGTTACATCGAAGAGGACGACGAATATGTTAACTATTATGTTAACCGCGACGAGAGCAGAGCAGTAGCAGAAATCTCTCTTGAGACTGATGCGGCTGAATATCTCAAAGCCGGCGACACATTCAATGTTACAGTTTCTCTTGATGCAAACTTCTACATCAGAACAATGACTCTCGGCTTTGCTTATGATAAGACAAAACTTGAGTTCGTTTCTGATGCATACGAAACAGTAGAGTATCTTGACCTTACAGCATCTCCGATTCAGCCCGACTTCGCTCACAATGCTGCAGGAAAAGAAAAAGAAGGCGGTTTCCCGAATACTTGGGATGCTGCAAAAAAAGCACAGTACAACATCATCTCCAAGAGCATCAGCTTTGACGCTCTTGCTGACAGATACTTCAAAGCAGACGGCATGACAAAGCTCATGACTCTCACATTCCGCGTTAAAGAGAACGTTGAAGACGGCGAAGCTCTTATCTTCCTTGATCATGACCTTCAGGCTACATTTGACGAGCTCATCCTTGGCACTTACGGCTTACCCGCAATCAAATTCACAAGAGCTTATGCGGAATCCAAAACTGAAATGGTAGCTGACTATACAGGTAAAGTTAAGCAGAACCGTGACATCGTTGACCAGCAGGCAACATGCGATCAGACTGTTAACTTCACAACAGAGCAGATCGTTCTTAAGATCGGCGAAGCTCCTGTTCCGGCTGATTACACAGCACTTGACGCTGCTATAGCTAAGCTGGCAACTTATAAGCAGGATGAATATACAGAAGATTCATGGGCAGCTTATGCAGCAGCAGTTGAAGAGGGTCAGAAGTGCGACAGAAACCTCAACGCTGAGGATCAGGCTACAATCGACGCTCTTACCAAGGCTATCACAGACGCTGAAGCAGCTCTTGAGTTCAAAGTAGTTGAAGAATGTGCAATTCTTTCAGTAACACCTGTTGGCGCTGTTAAAGCTAAAGAGTATGCTACTCTTGACGTTGTTGTTAAAGGTACAGCTACAAAGCTTTCATTTGTAAATTCTCTTAACCAGACTTATACCATTACCCGTTCAAACAGAGTTCTCTCTATCACAGATAACGGCAATGGCACAGAGACATGGAGAATCACAATCTTCGTTAAGAATGCAACTGAAAATTATCAGGTATTTGCTAAATTTGCTGATATAGGTTGGTCACAGCCTTCATACAAATATAAACTTGACGCATCAAATTCTATCGATGCTAACGTTTATTCAGTAGAAATCGCTGATGCTTATAAGGGCGCTATCTATGCAGGCAAACACGTTGTAACTGTTAAAACAGGCACAGACGTAACAAAAGTTCAGTTCGTACTTGACGGTTCCAGCACAACATACACAGCTTCTTATGAAGATGTTGAAGGTGTACGCGTATGGTCAATCGAGCACAACTTTGCAAAACTCGGCAACCTTTCATACGATGTCAGAGTTCGTACAGCAGCTACTGTATTTGAAACATCTGATAAGACTATGGATGTTATCGTAGTTCTTTAATCTATAAGTTATCTTTAACCAGAAAGCATAATTAGCTGCTGCCGTATACTCTCGGGTATGCGGCGGCATAATTATTTTTATAATAGATTTGCATAAAAAATCCTGCGGCTCATACCGCAGGAAATTTTTTTATTTAACTTAAATCAGTCTGTCGATTATGCTTATTACAAAATCTTTAAGCACATAATATAATTCAAAAAACGGATGGAAGAAAACCGATGAGCCGATAACTCTTTCGGTTTTTTCAAATCCGCATCCGGTACATACAGCCGTCCTCGTTCCGCTTGTGAAAAGTCCGTTATCGTTATTACTTTGCCAATCAGTGAACGTATGATCTTCGGTCAATAGCTCGCCGCATTCACAGACGCAAGTATGTCCGTCTTCACTTACGCTGACACACAAAAATAAATGAGTATGTTCTATATTATCCTGCGCCGCTGCAGCAATACAAAACGCTGAGCAAATTATCAGTGCCAAAAGAGTTGAAATAAATTTTTTCATAATCATCCCTCATTTCATCATAATTATAATACAGCATAATAGCAAAGTCAATATTCGTTTCAGATAAATATTATGCGGCACTGTTATTTCTTTTACTTGACAATATTTTTTTTAGGTGATATAATAATCAAAATTAAAAAAAGGCTGTGAAGAGAACCAGTAGCTTTAACGATTCCTTTCAGAAAATTGCCGGTTGATGCAAGGCATAAGGATAGTTTTTGTGAATTCATCTCGGAGCTGCGCACTGAAATTGAAGTAGGATGCGACGGCGGCACTCCGTAACAGGTGCGGGAGTATTAACGTACTTCATAAGGCTCTGCGTGTGAGCGCAGGGTGAATAAAGGTGGTATCACGGGTTCCCCGTCCTTTAGCAGG
>CADAMY010000006.1 GCA_902789095.1 Oscillospiraceae bacterium
GAAGCAAGAAGATACGGCCTTACCGGAAAAGGCGTCCGGGTAGCGATTATTGATTCCGGCGTTTCGACCGGAACAGGCGATATTGACAGCAATCGTCTTTTGCCCGGCAAAAGCTACACAGGCACATCAACAGACACCGGAGATACCGATGGTCACGGCACCTTCATTGCAGGTATCATAGGCGCAACAAATAATAATAACGTCGGTATCGCAGGCGTTGCGCCCGGAGTAACCATAATCCCGCTTAAAACAATGGAAGGCGGAAGATCTTATGCGTCTAAAAACGCTCAGGCGATCATTGACGCCGTTGATGAATTTGACTGCGATATAATAAACCTCAGCTTCGGCTCAAAAAGACAGGCAGACGATCTGCACGACGCAATTAAATATGCCGTTTCTAAAGGCGCAATAGTCGTTTGCTCAACAGGAAACGAAGGTACGGATGAAATGGAGTATCCCGGCGCTTATGAAGAGACTATCGGCGTAGGTTCTGTAAACAAATCCAAAAACGCAAGCTCATTTTCTCATCGCAACACGAGCATTTTTGTAACTGCGCCCGGCGAAAATACAATCAGTCTGAAGCCCGATTCCCGTATGTTCAAGCTCGGCAGCGGAACAAGCTACTCAGCACCGTATATCAGCGGACTTGCCGCACTTCTTAAAGAAAAATTCCCTGCTATGACAAAAGATGACTTCGCTGAGATTCTCAAAGCTTCATCAGAAGACCTCGGTGAAAAAGGATACGATACAACGTACGGCTGGGGACTTATTCAGGTGCCGCAGGCAATCCGGGAAGCAGATAAACATTTCGGCGTTGAAACTTCAGAACCTGACGAGCCGGCAGCACCGTCAAAGCCTTCATTTTTCCAACGAATCCTTGATTTCTTTACAAACTCATGGATTGCCAGGCTGTTTAGAAAAATATTTAATTTATAATAGTTTGCAAAGCATAAACAGGCACCCGCAAATATCGGGTGTCCTGTCAGAGTGTCGATAAAGCCGCAGGAACATTTGCAAAAGAAAAAGAAATATATTGTAAATCAGCCGCATTTTCTCCCTCTTGCAGTATCTATATACAGCTTCAGGCAGAAAATGCGGCTTCTTGCATACTTTCCCAAAGTCTCGCAGTTTGTCGAAAAACTGACACAAAAAAGCTGCCGTACTTACACGAATACGGCAGCCGGATTTATATATTCAATTCCTGTTAATCCTCGTCATAATTCATAGCCTTATCAAACAGCTCGTCAATCTCTTTTGAAGGAGCTTTTGTGATGAGCGTTACGATTATCGCGGCAATAAGTCCGCATACGGCGCCGGGAATGATTTCATAAACGCCGAGTTCTTTCAGAGCGGGAATATTGAACCACGCAATATCAACAGCAGCACCGACTATAATGCCTGCAACGGCTCCGGGGAAGTTGAAACGCTTCCAGAAAAGCGAGAGCATAATTGCCGGACCGAATGCTGCGCCGAATACGCCCCATGCGTTTGAAACAAGATCCATGATTGAGCCTGAATTTTCAGCGGATGCGATGAAATACGCAACAACCGCAATTATAAGAACAACGATTCTGCCTACCCAGATCATCTCTTTGTCGCTTGCCTTGTTTTTGCGGAAAACCGGGCTGTAAACGTCGCTTGAAAAAGCTGACGATGCGGCAAGAAGCTGACTGTCCGCCGTGCTCATTGACGCCGCAAGAACGGCTGCAAGAAGAATGCCCGAAACAATCGGAAGTTTAGCGAATATCTCACGTACCATGCTGATAAATACAAGCGAACCTTCGTTGATTTTTTCGTCATAACCGAAGTGAAGTCTGCCGATGATACCGATAAGAGCGGCAAAAACAAGAATAAGTACAGTCCATGTGATTCCGATAGCTGCGCTCTTTTTGCATTCCTTCTGGCTCTTGAGCGACATATATCTGATGATGATATGCGGCATTCCGAAATAACCGATGCCCCAGCCGAGACCCGAAACGATGTCCTGCCAGCTTGAAAAAGCGTCCCAGTAACCTTCTGTTTCAGCGCCGATCTGAGCGATAGGTGCAAGATCAAGAACGCTTACCGCAAAAATAGGAGCAAGGAACATAGCCGCAAGTATCAGCAGTCCCTGGAAAAAGTCAGTCCAGCATACAGCGGAAAAACCGCCGAGGAAAGTATATCCTACGATAACAACAGCGGCTATTCTCATAGCGATTGTCGGGTCAATACCTATAACGGTATGGAAAAGAGTGCCGCACGCCTTAACGCTTGACGCCGCATAGATCGTATATGCAAGCAGGAAAACGATTGCGCAGACGATTTGAAGAGCCTTTGACTTTGATAAAAATCTGTTTGTAAGATACTGAGGTATAGTGATAGAATCGTTCGCAACGATTGAGAATTTACGAAGCCTCGGAGCTTCGATAATCCAGCTGAGCGTATAGCCCAGAGCAAGTCCCACGGGAATCCAAATCTGACCTACGCCGAGAGCATAAACCGCTGTGGGCAGACCCATGAGCACCCATGCGCTCATATCAGAAGCGCCTGCCGAAAGAGCCGTAACCCACGGTCCCATCTGACGGTTGCCTAAAAAGTAAGTTTTTTCGCCGCCGTTTTTATCTTTGATAAAGAAGAAAACGCCTATACCGAGCATAAATACAAGGTAAATAATGAAAACGATCATTTCTGTGCGTGCCATTTTTATCTCCTCCTGTTTGAATTATCAGTAATTATATCACACATTTCTGAATATGTAAATAAATAAAATGGATAAATTATTGATTTTTTTGTATTTTTTTAGTTATTTATGTATAAAAACAACAATTTATACACTTTTATATGCTATAAAGTGTATTTCATTATTTCGGGCATACATTCTTTGCCCCTTTTTCCGCAGGAAGTGCAGTAAACGGCAATCTGCGGCGATGAATCCCAGTCCATAACCGACCAGCCGCTGTGAATATAGTATTCAGGCACACGCGCGCAAGCCCACAATTCCTTTATTCCTCTTTTTCTCGCTTCGTCAAAAACCGTTTTCTGCATTATCCTGCCGTATCCTTTTTTGTGCAGGTCGCTTCTTACGGCTATATCACCCAGAGAATACACCGAATCCCTGACCTCAAGCGTAGCGGCAGCCATAAGCTCGCCGCTTTCAGGGTCTTCCATTCTCCACATTTTAATAATCCTTTCGGGTTTTCTGTCGCTTATCGACACACCCATTCCGCTGTTGTGAAAAAGCGTTGAAAGTTCCAAGAAATTCTCTGTTTCTTTAATTATATAGTCTGTCATTTTGCCTCAATCACTTCTCAAAAAAATAATCAAACTCCGCAGGTGAGATATATTCTTTTTTGCCCTCGTCGTTAATTCTGAATGATTCCTCTTTCGGTATTGTAAAAGTGAAAGTTCTGCTTTCGCCCTGAGGGATAAACTCCTTGCCGAATCTTATAAGAGATTTCAGCGGCTGATTTGCAAGCTGAATCTTTTCTTTTCTGAAAATCTTTACGGTTTCAAAAGCGTCGAAGCCGCCTGTATTTTTTACGGCAACGCTGATTCGGGCTTTGTCGTCATCCGCTTCAACGCTAAGTGTACCGTATTCAAATTCCGTATACGACAGTCCGTATCCGAAAGTATAAGCCGCTTCGCCTTCAAAATATTTATAGGTGCGGTTTTTCATTGAATAATCAAGGAAGTCAGGCAGATCTTCCGTGCCTTTGTAGAAAGTAAGCGGAAGTTTTCCGCTGGGTGAAACTTCGCCGAAAAGAACGTCCGCAATAGCTCTGCCGCCCTGTTCGCCCGGATACCAGCAATGGATTATCGCCCTCGCTCTGTCGGCGTTTTCTTTATAGGCAAATGCTCCGCCGCCGAAAGAAAGAAGAATTATATTTTTATTTTTTTCATAAACCGCTTCGGCAAGCTCGCTTTGAGCCGGTGAAAACTCAATAAACGTTCTGTCGCCTGCCTGGAACGGATTGAATGCGTCGCATTCCTCGCCCTCATAATCGGAAGTAAGACCGAGGCAGAGAATAACCGTATCCGCTTCCTCGGCGGCTTTTACCGCCTGAGCGAGAAGCTTCTCATCTCTTTCAAAAAAGTCACAGCCCTTGAAGCATTCAACCTCAGCCGCGCCGTCAAGATACTCCCTCAACCCTCTGAACGGAGTTGAAAACTCTGTCGGCGTGCCGAAATAATTGCCCAGAAGCATTTCTTCATTGTCGCAGTCGGGGCCGATAACGGCAACTTTTTTAACGCCGCTCTTTTTCAAGGGCAGAACACCGTCATTCTTGAGCATAACAAGGCTCTGATGAGCCGCTTCGAGCGACAGTTTTTTGTGTTCTTCACAGGCAACAACACTCATCGGGATATCGTCAAATTCAGTTGACTCGTCAAACATACCGAGCTTCATCCTCGTAAGATAAAGATGCTCAAGAGCAAGGTCAAGATCGTTATCGTCAACAAGATCCTGCTCGTATGCGTCTGTGAGAAGCTCATACATCGTGCCGCAGTTAAGGTCGCATCCGTTTTTGATTCCGTATGCGGCGGCGTGAACTTTATCCGGCGCATATTTATGGTTTTCACTTATATCCTCAATAGCTCCGCAGTCGGAAACGACGTGACCTTCAAATCCCCATTCGTCACGCAGTATATCTTTTAAAAGGCGGCTGTTACAGCAGGCAGGAACTCCGTTTACGGCATTGTAAGCGCCCATTACCGCCTCAACGTGAGCTTCTTTTACGCACGCTTCAAACGCAGGCAGATAAGTTTCTCTCATATCCTTTTCGCTTGCGACGGCATTGAATGAATGTCTGCCCTGTTCCGGTCCCGAATGTGCCGCAAAATGCTTGGCGCAGGCGGCGGCTTTCATGTGCTCGCTGTTTCCCTGCATATTTTCAATAAAAGCAACGGCAAGGCGAGACGTCAGATACGGGTCTTCACCGTAAGTTTCCTGACCTCTGCCCCAGCGGGGATCGCGGTAAATATTTACGTTAGGGCTCCAGAAGGTAAGCCCCTTGCAGTATCCACGATCGCCTTCACGCTGAAATTCGTTGTATTTTGCTCTGGCTTCTTCAGAAATAACCGAAGCGATCGTTTTCATAAGTTCAACGTTCCACGTTGCCGCAAGTCCGATTGCCTGCGGAAAAACGGTTGCCGTTCCCGCTCTTGCAACACCGTGAAGAGCTTCGCTCCACCAGTTGTATTCATAAATTCCGAGACGGGGGATTCGTTTTGCGTCATTTGTAAGCTGGCTTACTTTTTCCTCAACAGTCATATCGGAAATAATTTCTCTGACTCTTTTCAGATGTTCCTGATTTACCATATTCAGCACCGCCTGTAAAATAAGATGTTATGAGTATAACATAATTGAGAATTGATGTAAACCGTTTTATTTGATAATAGTCTTGTATTATCCCGATATTTTTATTATAATAATCGTAAGGAAGTGATCGTATGAAAACGAAACCCGAAAAAATGCCGAAAGCTCTGACGGCTATGTGGATAATCTTCACCGCCGCTTATGCTGTCTGGATGATTTTCTTTATGAAAACCGCAATACTTGAAAATTATGAAACGCTGGCTCAGCGGACTGTTGACGGCATAATTCACAGCGACATAACGGGCATGACCGGCGCTCATTGGCTTTTCCCCGTGTGGACTGCCGTCTCATGCGGACTGCTTGCGCTTTTTCCTATATATATAAATACGTTCCTCTTTTCGCAGGACAATCAGAAAATCAAAAAAGCTTTCTGCCTTATAAATCTTATTATCGGCTTTGCATACATAACTTTCTATACGTTTCTTAAAAACCCGAAGCTCTATACGGCGAGCATGATAGGTCTTGATTTTCCTTGGTGCTTCAGGCTGTGGGGAATATGGGCGTCGCTTTCCGTTTTTACAAACACGATGTATATGTATAATAAATACGGCTATTACAGCCGCCTCGGCATAGTTTGCGGCTCAATAGGCTGCGCGGCAATTTTCATCACAATAAACGTGCCGTCTGCGGGCGAAAATCTCGTGCCGACTCTGCGCTGTATTTCTCACTGGACGGGAGCGCTCGTTTTCGCTTTCGGATGCGCGGCGCCGATGGTGCTTTTCCTGCTCAACAGAACGAGGAATAAAGACAGGCGCTTTGCCGTAATGTTCTTTTCGTTTGCGGCGGTGCTTATCCTGATGCTCGTTCTGCTCGTTACAGTCGGCAAAGACGGAGTTATCGAAAGCCTGCCGATGTGGGCGGCGTATATCGTTTTGTTCCTGTCAAACTTTACAGGTATTTTCACCCCTGCCAAAGAAAAACAAAAAGATCTTGTAAACGTATAAAAATATCATTAATAAACGCAAACCGCCTTCCTGTTATCTTACAGGAAAGCGGTTGTTTTCTGCTCAGCAGAAATTATTTGAACGCCATATATACATACGAAAGCCCCATATCGTTGAGCGAAACTTTGTTGCTTCCGTTTGTTGTGTTATTGGTTTTAAATCCCGTTGACGTAAGCTCTACTCCGCGTGTGCCGTAACCCTTTATCGCAGTGCCGTAATAGATTTTGTTTTTGCTGTTTGCGAAGTCGATTTCGCAAGGCGAATAATCGGGACAAAATATAATAACGGCGTTCGGCTCAAAGCCCACGGTAATAGATCTCGTCGCTGTTCCCGTTCCGAAATAATAACCCTGAACAAAACTTTCGTTCCATCTTTCTTTTTCCTGCAGGCTGACGTGAATATCGCTGTTCTGAATATGACTTGCGCAGAAAAATTTTTTATCAAGGAATGAAAAGTAATTATTGTCAAGTATTTCCGCCGGGCAGAAGTCAGCCGATATAATGAATTTGCCGTTGAGAACAAGCGCGCTTGTGTCACGGTCGGACTGAATCTCCGAACAGCTTGACTCGGTTATATTCAGGTCGCTGTTGAAAATCAGCTCGTCAATAATATCGGTAAAAATTTCGTGACAAGCCGTGCCGCCGTATGAATAAGGCACGCATATACTGAGCCGCGCGTTGATGTTTGCCGTCCGGCAGTATTCCTGCCTTTCGAGCACGCCGTCGTCATTGGCGACAAATTTATCAACGATTTTCATATCTTCAATTCCCACGGCAACTATAGCCCTGCGAAGAGGAACTTCCTTCATAACAGGCGGAAACTCCGTAAAGAACTTGATATTCTTAAACTGCTCCCTTTCAGACAGCCATTCAACTATCCTTGCGGGAAGCGCTACAATACTATCCATCAGTCAACCTCCACAACTTCTCTGATAATCGCCCATATATAAACGGGTGATTTGCCGCAGTAGACCTTTTCGGCTCTGTCGATAGTGTACTTTGCGCCGTCGGCGTAAATATATCCCGATGAAGAGTCAAGAGCCGTAAGGTCGTGCTCGGCAGGGCCGATATAAAGATACTTGCCCTGATTGTCAAAACCGATAACGGTATAAACGCCGTCAAGATAGATTTTATTTTTATATCTGAGCGGCTGAATGAAACCGTGAAAAATTGCTGACGACCAGCCGTCATATCTTTTAATGCTGATTTCCCTGCCGAATTTTTCAAACATTCTGTTTACTTCAAAGGCTTTCATATATCAATCTTCCCGGCGTAAAAAGAATTGTCCTCGGCTATCGGCGCAAGCTCCCTCATCGCTTCAAGATAAAGCTCTTTTGCGTAAGCGAGCTTGCTGTTTTTTGAAGCTGCGCTCTGAGATACCGTAATGTCTCCCGCTTTGAACGTTGAGAATTCGTCCGTGCCGCTGATACATGACCTGACCGTCAGAACATAAAGCGCAGCCGCTGCCGCCGCAGACACGACTCTCGGGTCGGAGTAATCGGTGGCGCTTTTTAATTTACGCCTCGTTTTTTCAAGCCATGACGTGCATAGATCAAGGCAGAAATCCTTGTCTTTTTCGGGAATTTCCGTCATGCTTTCAAGCTCAGAGTAAACCTCAAATTCGCTTACCATGTCTTGCCGCCTGAGGTTGCGAGTACGTTGGAAGCCGATTCAAAGATCTTAGCGAAGCCGTCAATCGAAGTGATTACGACCTGCTCAAGCTGATGGTCGATAAGCTTGCCGTATTCTACCTGAATGTCGCCTGCTTTAAGATGCTCAAGAGCGCAGGATTTATCAAGACCTACAATAGAATTTGCCGGAACGAGACCTGCCGCGCTGATAAGCTCAGCTCCGAGCGGGGAGATAAGCTTGCCCGTGCCGTGGAAATCAAGACCTGCGGCTGAATCACGGAACTCATTGATTTTGATAAGCGTCGCCGCAGTTTCGGGTGAAGTTACGAGAGTTGTGAGCGAATACGGTGAAAAGCCTGCCCAGAAATCGACAAGAGCGTTGAAATTAAACGTTGTTGTTTCCTGAATCGTGGCGGGATTAGCAGTGCTTTCGTCTGAATTGTCGCCGTTGAAAACAGTTCTCATAGCCTGAGCTGTGATGTTGTGAGCCATAGATGCACCGATTCTTTTAAGCGCAACAGCTACAACGTCAAGGCGCTGGAATCTGATAGCTTCATACGAAGCGGAAAAAGTCTTGCCTCTTTTCTGAAGAGAAACGAGTCTGTTGCCCACCGTATACTGTATTTCGGGAATGAGAACGCCTTCTCCGACGCCTGCCCAAACCTGACGCTTCTGATTATCCGTAAGGGTGTCAAAATCGATCTTAAAATCAATGGCTCTGTAATCCATTGAATCAATGTTGGTGGTGACTGCCACGATTTTTGAAAGATAATCTTTGCCCTCAAGTCCGCTTCTGATGACCCTTGTTACATATTCGGGGAAAAGTACCGCAGAATCAGATGTCTGGAAAAATTTGCCGACTACGCTGCTGTCGGAACCGGCAACTTTTATATCGAATCTTTTGAGCTGTCTCTGAAAAGCGTCAAGCCCTTCAAGATTAGTTCCTTTATAGTTTTCTGAAGGATCAAGCTCCTCCAGAGTCTGTGTGAACGTGCGGTCGCAGCCGTACATTCCTTTTTCAAGTCTTATATTATCAAATGACATTTTTTGTCCTCCTGTTAAAATATAAATTCATTATTGCTTGTGTTCAAGCTTTCATCTTTTTCAGCCATAAGCTGAGGTCTTAACGGAATCACGTCTTCCGCTTTGCCGCAAAGCATATCATTGAATGCTCTGAGCTCGTCTGTTTCAAGGCAGGCGCATATCTTTTCAATCAGCGAAGATTCCGCTCCGCCGAAAACGAGGGATGCATATTTTACGGTCTGCGCGCTCAGTTCCTTTCGGTAAAGTCGGCCCGCTTTTGCTTCTTTTTCAAGCCTTGCGAGCTTTTTGCCGAATTCTTTTGAAAACCTGCTGTCGATCACCGTAGGTCTGCCTGATTTAAGCATTTTTTCACATTCCGAAAAAGTTTTTGCGACCTTCATCTTCGTCACTCCCGCGGCAGGCTGAGCAGGAACGGCGACAAATGACCATTCGTATGCGTCGGTCGGGTTTGAGAGAATACAATGGCAAATCTCTCCGCCGTATTCCATGCCCTTGATGTGATCGCATTTTTCGCTTCTTATATCGTTGCCGCATACCGAGCAGATATATCCGCTCACGCTGCAGCAGACGCTGATTTCTTTAAGTATTCCCGAGTCGATTTTTTTAATCATTTCGGCGTTGCCCTGCGTTTTCGGCATATACGCCCTTGCTTTAAGCGAAACGTATTTACTGCCGTAAGACGTGAGCTTGTTTTCGTTCTGAACTACCTCGGTATAATAGATTCTCGCAGTCTGATTTTTGCTTGAATGAACGTGGTCAAAAATCCCCGTAACGCCCAGAAACAAATCCCTGAGCTTTTCGAGCGCATCGTTGTCAAAGCGTTCGCCGTCACGGTCGATTTCATTGTCGCACAGCGTCATGCTGAAAGCGTAAACGTCTTCGCTGCCGAGCTCCTTTACCGAAAATTTATTTATAAGCTCAAGTTCGTCATCAGTTACGCCCAGTGATTTTACTGTAATATCTTTTGGTTTATTCATCAGGCTCTCCTTTCAATTCCTGTTCTATTTTTGCGCTCTGCGCCCTGTAAAGTCTTGCCCTGCTCTGCTCAACTTCGTCCTGAAGAGATATTTCATCCCAGATTATTTTTGCCTTGTCGCTGATTCCGCTTAGCGCAAGATAAGTATTGCAGATTTTGAGCAGTACGGGGGTGAGCGCCCGTCTGTAAGCTTCAAGCTCGCTTGTGAGCAGGTCAGCCTGCTGTTTGGACATTCTTTCGGTAGATGCCCAGGAAAATCCGAGCATAAACGGCGGAAGTCCTGTTTTTGCAACTATCTGTTCAAGCATCAGCCTTGACGGCACTTCGCAGTCAAGAATCTGATTGTCGGCGCCGATTGCTTTGATGCTGACGTCGCCTACGGCTATAAAATCCCTGACCGGACCGCCGGGCTTCATCGCCTCGCTCCATTCTTTTGCGACCTGCTGAGCGCGGTCCTTTGCGTATGCTCTTTCCATAACATCGTTCTGAGGCTTATACGTCACGGCGTAGCGAACGTTGCCCGCTCTTTCCCAGTTTTCGCCGATAGTTGTAAAAATCTTTGTGAGTATTCCGCTTACAAACGGAAGCCCTCTTAATATTGATGTGCCGCAAATGCTGTCGCCATCCGGATTAAGAACTGAAAACAGCACGAGATTCTGATATTTTACGGGTTTTACGTTTCCGAATTCGCCTGTGCAGACGAGCGTATCGATTCCGTTGCCGCTTCTTTTAAGCTCAATATTTCTGATATCGGCATTGAACAGCGCTGCGAATCCGCCTTTTGTATCCGTTACGATTTCGCCCACTGCCGTGCCGTATGTCAAAAGCTGCTCAAAATGAGCCGAAATGAATTCCGATATACCGTATCTGCCTGCCCCGACGGGTACGGACTGCATAAATTCATTTATCTTTTTTGTGTTTGCTTCAGATGAGCATTGTATACTGAATCCTCCTGTCAGACGGATAAGCTTGTAAATCGCGGCGTCGATTACCGGCACAGCCTCTCGAAGCTGTTTGTAAAGCATCGTCTGCGGATTTGATAGCGGAACGTAGCTTTTAAGCAGGCTGAACGGCTCGTTTTTATAAGTCTGCGGTACGCTTACCGCAGTTCTCGCTTCGGAAATTCTTTTTAAAAGTCCCAATGCGTTTTCTCCTTTCTGTCAACACTCAGGGCAAAAAAATCATTGCCTTCGCCTGCGCTCAGAACGGTTGATACAAAATATCTCATATCGTCCATTGCATGATCGTTTTCTTTAACGGGAGCGTCGTGCAGTGATTTTTCGTCCCACCTGTAAAGTGAAAATTCTCTTATAATATCCCTGCATTCCGGGGAAATTAGTATCTGCCGTTTTTTAAGCGCGTCAGATACCATTCTTATTCCGTCGGCTACATTGTTTTTAGCGGGGATAACCGTGAATTTTCCTCCTCGGCGGATGCATTGAATAAAGCTTGCAGCAGACGGGTCGACCACAACAGCCGTTATATCGAGTCCGTCGGCGAGTTTTTCAAGCTGAATGTAATGCTCATGGTCGGTTCTTTGCTCACCCTCGGTACGAGAGTTATAGTAATACTCCCGCACCCGGTACCATTTATCGCCGTAAAGACCCCACAGCCCTGCCGAGCACGGATTTACAGTTCCGTAATCGCAGGAAATATAGTATTTTTCTGCCTGATAGTCAGGCGGGCTCTTAACGTGCTCCGATTCGCAGAACATAGGGTAAACCGCGCCGTAAGCGGCTACCCATTTTCCTTCCACAAACCGCTGGTAAAAAGCTCCGGAATAAAGCGACTCGTACCTTCTGCGTATGTTCTGAGAAAGAGACGGATTATCTTTCATCGTGAAGTGAAGATACAGACAGTTTTTCTGCCGGTGCTTTTTTATCCATTCGGTATAGAACCAATGAGACGGATGTTCGGGGTTGCAGTTGAACCAGAGCCTTGATTTTTCAAGCGAGCATCGGGCGATCGCCTGTTCAACGAAGCTCCTCGGCATAAGGGCGACTTCGTCAAGCAGTATTCCGCCGAGCGTCATGCCCTGGATAAGAGCTGCCGAACCTTCGTCTTTTCCGCCGAAAAAATAAAAACGGTTCGTTCTGCCCTTGTACGATATTTCAATATAATTTTTCGACGCTTTTTCCGTGCAGTCAAAACCGAGGGAGGTGATGACCGGTAATAACGGAGTAATGATATTCCGCTTTAATGAGGCTATTGTTTTGCCGCACAGAGCAAACGACGTATTTTCAAAATCGTAAAAGGACCAGAAAACAAACGAAAGAGACATACAGACGGTTTTGCCGCTTCTTACAGCGCCGTCGCATATAATTGCGTCGTGCTTTCTGTATGAGGAAGTGCGGCTCCACCAGTTGAGGACTGTAAGCTGCTTTTTTGAAAAGGAGCTGAATCGTGCCGCAGTGCTATCATGCATCGCAATCATCCGATGCTGCGGCGCTTCTCTCTATTGCGTCATAAAACGGCAATAATGCGTTTTGCGAGCCTGATTGTGAAAGCTCAGAGAGTTTTTCAAGAGCCTTTAATCTGTCAAAAAATTTGATTTCGATTCCGCCGCCTTTCGGTCTTTTTATTTCGCTTACGTTAGTAAGGTCGAGACATTCGATTTCGTCAGTCTTTATCTCTTCATCAGATAAAGCGAGTCTGAATGCGTCGGCGGCGCATCCGAAAGCGATTTTGCGGTAGCCGCTGATTATTTCGCCTGACGTTACAGGCATGCAGGAGTCAAGTCTTTCAATTTCCGATTGAATCTCGGTTCTGCCTATTAGCTTGGCAGCCGCGCTTTTTGTAAATATTCCGTACCCTGCATTTGCCGCCGCAATCCTCGGGCTTCGGCATTGACAGTAAAAAATACAGAACAGTCTTTCTTTGGATGTGAGTCTTTTTGCCATAGTTCTTTCCTTTCGTTTTTATCGGGGCAGCGAGTGTTTATTGAGGAACTGCCCTTCACCCATAGTTTAAAATCGAGGTTTTTTCAAAGAAATCTTTTGAAAATTCGGGCATTTTCAAAATTGTTTACAAAATGTTCACAAATTAATTCTAAAAGAATAAAATAGAGCGTTTATTTTGCGAATTTTCAAAAATCCTTAAATAAGCGATTGCAGCGATCTACAGCCTTGCCGACCATTTCGGATAAGTAATTCAAATTTTTGTTTAGAAAAAAACAAGGAGCAGGGTTTAATTCGCCTGCTCCTGTTTTAACTCTGTATACCGTTAATCTGCCGGTTATTTTTCTTCTGATAATTTTATTTCTGCCGTGACGGGTCTGTGATCTGAAATCACGACCTGCGGAATATCCGAAGATAAAATTTTAATATCCCTGCTTGTAAAAATATAATCAATTTTTCTGTTCGGATCATCAGAAGGAAAACTGAATTTTTCAAACGGAAAAATTTCTGCGGAATCGTTGAGGTTTTCTCTTAAAAAACTTAGAACTTTATCGTCGGGTTTTACATTGAAATCGCCTGCTAAAACGTAGTTTTTTTCTTTAATTGTTTTCGAAAGCGTTTTAACCGCATTTTCCTGCTCGTCCGGATTTAACCCGAAATGGGTTACGTTTATGTTGATTATATTTTCGCCCGTGTCCGCCTTGCAGGAAAGTACGCACCTCGGCTCATAGTAGCCGTCATATTTTTTGATTTCGGGGTCGGGAATCGCAATCGTTTCACATTCGCTGAGCTTGAATCGCGAAACAATTCCGTTGCCGAAAGGAGTGCCTTCCTCCATATATCCGAACGCAAAATATGAATCAAAACCGAGCCTTTTCGCAAGCTCCTTTTCCTGACCCGTATATATTTCGTTGAGTCCGACTATATCTGCGCCCGTCTGCCTTATATAATCCGCAAATGCGTCATAGTCGATTTTACCCGTGTTCACGTTTTCAAAATGAAGCACGTTATAAGTCATGAATTTAACCGTCATTTGTCTGCCCTCCTGTATCTTATTATGATTTTATCATACCGGAAAATTTATGTCTACATTTATTTTTCTGAAAGATCGGTTTGATGATTCCACGCAGCGCAGGCAGCCGCCCGTATTTTCATTACATTTTTTTGGCTATTCATTACAAATATATTGATATTTTCTTTTTTTGTTTTATCATTTTATAGAAGCAGTTAGCTGCTTTAATTTTAAAAATAAAGGTGATAAAAATGAAAAAGTTTTTGTTGATTCTTCTATGTGCAATGATACCGTTATTATCTCTCACAGCATGTAAATCAAAATCTTCATCAAGTAATTTTTCGGCCGGTGAAAACAACAATGAAGCTGGCGAAGAGTACGATGAAATATATGACGACACTGAGGGTACGGAAGCTGATTTGATATTAAAGAATTATACATCCGGCGATTTCGGCGTTTTTTCAGACGGATATGCCTGGGTAAAATGCCACATCGGAGATTCACAGGATGAAAGCCGTGCGGTTATCGATAAAAAAGGTAATCTTTATTATCATACTTATGATGATATTGAACCTCATTTTTTTACAAAGGGTGCCTGCTATATTAAAAATGGTGAAACTTACAGTATTATTGATGCATCAGGAAATGCAATCGTTTCATCAGAAAACGGCGATTTTGACAGAATTTTAGCCAGCGGAGACGGAATGTTTCTTGTCTATAAATTCGATGCAGATGTTGATTCCGCCCGTCACCTGTTTGGTATTATAGATTCAAAAGGCAACTGGACAAAAGAATTGACAGATGTTACAGACTGGATGTCCACGGATGTTCTTTTCGTTTTAAAAAATGCTTTATCGGAAAACGGTGATGTTTCTGCAAGCTATGAGGGAAACGGAGTATTTACCTTAAATGCTGTTTCTCTTGGCAGCGGTGTTGGAGATTATTTTGTCTGGAGTACAAAAAAAGATGCGTTCTTTTCTATAGATAAAGGGCAATTTTATGATCTTGACTTGTCTTTATTTAAAGAGTCAGACCATGCTTATTTTCAATGCAATGAAGGCGGAAGTTTTTATTCGTCGCCTAACGGACAGAAAGAAAAGCTTGGTTTTATTAACAAAGTTGCTATTGATGGTAAGTTATCCGTACTTGTAGATGAAGATTATACTGTTTTCCGTCCCACATATACAATTCTTGGATGTTCTATAGTTGAGAAATTTACAAGCGGCGGAAATGTGCAGGACGATAAAAAGGAATATATTGATCTTGAAACAAGAGAAACGCTTAACTGTAAGTATCCCGGAACAAAGTATCTCGGAAACAATTATTGGTCAACTGAAATCAAAGGTTCAGACAAAAAACCGTATTTTGCTATTACTGATAACAAATTCTCCTTGAAATTTGAACCTTTAGCAGTTAGTCTTGATTCATGGAGGAACGATTCTGAAGACCATAATTTATTTGTATGCGGAGACAAAAAAGTGATTTATAAACCGTACGGTAGTGAAACTTTTTCTATTATTAACTATGATGGTGAAACGCTTGCTGAGAATCTCAATATCGATATACATTACAGCAGCCCCGGATTTTCAGAGGGACTTTGTCTTGTTGACCTTGACGGAAGCACTTGTTTCATAAATGAAAAGGGAGAAAGAGTAATCGGTTAAAACTCACCTGATCCTGTCAACTCCACGCAGCGTAGGTTGCTTTTATGAATAATTAATGATATTATTCCCCTGTGAGGAGGAATTGATATGGATAAATACGTTACGGGAGCAGTAATACGAAAACTTCGTGAAAACAAGAATATGACTCAGGAGGAACTTGCCGACAGAATTTTTGTCAGCTCGAAAGCTGTCAGCAAATGGGAAACAGGTCACGGATTCCCTGATATAAGTCTGATTGAGCCGTTATCGCAGGCGCTCGGAATATCTGTAATTGAACTTCTGCAGGGCGAAAACATTTGCAACGGCAATATTTCATCAAATATGACGAGAGTAAATTTTTACGTCTGCCCTGTGTGCGGCAACGTGATTCAGTCCGTCGGCAAAGCCATGATAAGCTGCTGCGGAATTACTCTGCCGCCGTGTGAACCTGAAAACGCAGATTCTGAACATATTATTGATACAGAAATCGTTGAAGATGAATATTACTTTACTCTCAGGCATCCGATGACTAAAAATCACTTTATCTCATTTTTAGCCGCCGTTTCGGATAATGGCGTTCAGTTTGTGAAGCTTTACCCCGAAAGTAATGCACAAGCGAGATTTAAAATCAACCGAGTAAAAAAACTGTACGCTTACTGCAACCGTCACGGTCTTTTTCAGGCAAAGCCGTAAAAAATTAAACAAAAATCGACCGCTTCATCCCTTGGGACGAAAGCGGTCTTTGTTTTATAAGTTTTTTCTTATTTCGAATTATTTATCGCCTGTAATTGCTTTGACTATTGCGGCAAGGTCGTCGTTATCGAAATATTCTATTTCTATTGTTTTGCTCGTTTCTTTTACTTTTGCTCGTCTGCCTGCTGAGTTAGACAAGGCTAACTCTACTTCTTCATAGAAAGTATCTCTCTTTTTGGGAGCAGCCGGCTTTTTAACTTTTTTGCTCTGCTTTGCGAGGCGCTCCACTTCCCTTACGGAAAGACCTTTTTTTACAATAAGATTTGCTATTGCAATCATTTCGTCTTCCGTACCGAAAGAAAGCAGCGCTCTTGCATGACCGGGAGAAAGCTCCTTTGACTCTACCATTTTAAGAATTTCATCCGGCAAAGACAGCAATCTTAGCGCATTAGCAACGGCGGGTCTTGATTTTCCGACTTTTTTCGCCGCTTCCTCCTGCGTTATAGAAAGCTTTTCCATCATATATTTATAGCCCTGAGCTTCTTCAAGCGGATTAAGGTCTTCACGCTGAAGATTTTCAACCATGGCAAGCTCAATCGTTTCTTCATCGGTCAGCTCCTTGATAACTACCGGAACTTCATAAAGTCCTGCCATTCTTGCGGCTCTCCAGCGTCTTTCACCGGCTACGAGCTGATATCCGCCGTCTTTGAGCGGTCTGACAACAAGCGGCTGAATAACGCCGTGCTGAGCGATGCTGTCCGCAAGTTCTGCAAGCAGAGTTTCATCAAACTGCTTTCTGGGCTGTTCACGGTTCGGCTCAATATCCATAAGTTTGAGCCTGACTGCGGAATTTGAGCTTTCTTCAAGAGAATTGTCGGCAAAAAGAGCGTCAAAGCCCTTGCCGAGTCCGCCTTTTTTAGCTGCCATATTATTTTTCCTCCTTAATTTTTACGCAGAAATTCATCTGCGACATCCATATAAGCTTCTGTGCCTTTTGAACGCTTGTCATAATACATGATCGGCTGACCGAAGCTCGGAGCTTCCGAAAGCTTGACATTTCTCGGAATCGGCGTTGAATAGACCTTTTTAGGGAAATATTCCTTAAGCTGATCAACGACCTGATGCGTAAGATTCAGCCTGCCGTCAAACATAGTAAGAAGCACGCCTTCGATCTCGATCATAGGATTATATCTGCGTTTTACCTGACGAATCGTTGCAATAAGCTGTGATAAGCCTTCAAGCGCATAATATTCGCACTGGATCGGTACAAGCACGGAATCAGCCGCGCACAGCGCATTAAGGGTAATCAGACCAAGAGAAGGGGGGCAGTCCATAAAAATAAAATCATAGTCCGCTTTTATAAGCGCAACGGCATTTTTGAGCTTGCTTTCACGCTTTTCCATATCGACAAGCTCAAGATCAGCTCCTGCAAGATTCATATGAGCCGGAAGCAGCCATAGATTATCAAAATCCGTTTTAAGTATTACGTCTTTTGCCGGAGTGCCGTTAATAATAACGTCGTACGATGATTTTTCAAGCTCACGCTTGTTTACTCCCAGTCCGCTCGTTGCGTTGCCCTGAGGATCAATGTCTATTAGCAGAACACGGCTGCCTTTTTTGCCGACTGCCGCGGCGAGGTTTACGGCAGAAGTCGTTTTTCCGACTCCGCCTTTCTGGTTAAGAACCGCAATTACTTTTGCCATTTATATCAAATCCTTTTATCCGCCTGAGCGGATTCAGTTTTTCTTTCCGCTTTATTATACAATCACGCTGTTATTTTGTCAATGTTTCACGTGAAACATCTGATTTGTTTATCCTTACGGTATATTCAATATATCCGTCCGCCTCACGCTGAAAAGCCTCAGCTTTTATGCCGCTTTTTTTCATTGTAATTACGGCATGATCCAAAGTATTTATAAAAATCCTCACATCTTTGAATATTTTAACGTTTTTTCTGCCGCCTGTTTTTGTCTGGCTTTCAGACATTCTGCCCTGATTCATAAGGCGGTCGACCAATTTTTCGGTATCGCTTACGTTCATACAGTTTTTGATTACCGCATTCAGCGCTTCTGTCATCAGATTATAATCGTTCAGTCTGATTATTGCCGTCGCATGGCGCTGAGTAAGCCCGTACTGAATTATATATTCACGGATTTTTTTCGGCAGTCTTAGCAGCAGGAGCTTATCCGAAATTTCCGACTGCGGTATTCCAAGTTTTTTTGAAATCTGAGCTATGCTCATTCCGTATTTTTTTATAACGTTTCTTATTGCTTCGGCTTCTTCAAAAAAATGAAGCTCTTTGCGCTGTAAATTTTCCGTGAGAGTCATCAATGCTGACTTTTCTTCTGAAATTTTAACGACAACGCAGGGGACTTCTGCAAGTCCTGCCATTCTGGCGGCTCTGAGACGTCGTTCACCTGCGACAAGCTGGTATTTTCCGTTTTTCACCTCTCTTATTGTTAATGGCTGTAAAAGTCCGTTGTGATAGATGCTCTGCGCCAGTCCGTCAAGTTCATTCCAGTCAAACGACGTTCTTGCCGCCGACGGATTCGGTCTGATATCATTTACAGGCACGCTTATTATATCTCCGCTCTTTTTTGCTTTTTCGCTGAGTCTGATCATTACCACTATCCTTTCACATAAATAACTGATCTGAGCATTCTGCCGAAATTAAAGCAAAACGCCGTATGACACTTTTAAGGTATCACACAGCGTAAAATATGTAAAGTATTTTTCATCGGGCAGATTCGCCCGTTTTTTTATTGAAATAATCTTATTCGAGCGGCTTTTTTGAAATCTGTGCCGAAGGTCGCGGATATTTTGGCGGAGTATGCGAAATTTTTTTGACGCATATAACCGTTCTTTCACCGCAGTTTTCGATGCTGAACTCCTTTGACGAAAGCGGCTGACCGCCCAGAAGCTTAACTGCGCCTTTAGCGTTGTCAAGTTCACCTGCGGCTTTTGCGCCTTTCATTGCGGCAAAAATACCGCCTTTTTTTAGCAGAGGAATGCAGTACTCGCTCAGAACGTTCATATTGGCTACGGCTCTTGCCGTCACAATATCAAACTGCTCCCTGTATTCTTTTTTCTGCCCGGCTTCCTCGGCTCGGATATGCACGACCTCTGCATTGAGCGAAAGCTCGTTCAGAACGCTCCGGACAAATACAAGACGCTTTTTTGTGGAATCCATGAGTGTCATTTTCAGATCCGGTCTTGCTATCAAAAGCACTATTCCGGGAAATCCCGCTCCGGTGCCGACGTCGGCAACCTTTGCCCCTGACGGAAATTCCGTTTCGTTAAATACGCTCAGGCAGTCAACAAAATGCTTATATACTATCTCGTCAGGCTCAGTGATAGAAGTAAGATTCATAGTCTTATTCGCTTCAACGAGCAAATACGCAAATCTGTCAAACCGTTCAAGAGCGGTATCGTCAAGTATAATGCCGATTTTTTTTGCGGCTTCAAAAAGGAGAGTTTTATTTATCATTACGTTCCTCCTTTTCAAGATAAATCAGAAGCACCGAAATATCCGCAGGGCTTACGCCTGAGATTCTCGAAGCCTGACCGATATTTTTAGGCTTGATTTTGCTGAGCTTTTCCCTCGCTTCAAGGCGAAGACCGAGAATCGAATCGTAATCAATATCTTCGGGAAGAAGCTTCACTTCAAGTCTTCTCATTTCATTGACCTGAGCCTGCTGGCGCTTGATATAGCCTTCGTACTTTATGTCAATTTCGACCTGCTCAAAAACTTCGTAGGGCAGATCGGGTCTGTCGGTATCAAATTCAGTAAGAATATCATAATTGAGCTGAGGTCGTTTGATAAGCTCCGAAAGTCTAACTCCGCTGACAACAGGCGATGTTTCACGTGAAACAAGTACGTCGTTGAGTTTCTCACTCGGCGGAATAACTGTTTTCATCACTCTTTTGCGCTCAGCTTCTATAAGTTCGATTTTATGAAGATATTTATTATATCGCTCATCACTTATAAGCCCGATTTCGTGGCCTAAAGGAGTAAGGCGTCTGTCAGCGTTATCCTGCCGCAGAAGAAGTCTGTATTCAGAACGTGAAGTCATCATTCTGTACGGATCAGAGCAGCCCTTTGTGACAAGATCGTCAATCAGCGTGCCGATGTATGAGCCTGAGCGTTCAAGAATAACAGGGGAAAGGCCTTTAACCTTGCGGGCAGCATTGATTCCGGCAACAAGTCCCTGAGCCGCCGCTTCTTCATATCCGCTTGAGCCGTTGAACTGACCTGCGCCGAAAAGTCCGCCGAAATCCTTGAATTCAAGCGAAGCGTCAAGCGCAGTCGGGTCAACGCAGTCATATTCGATAGCGTAAGCCGTTCTCATAACCTGGGCATTTTCAAGACCCGGTATAGTATGAATGAATTCAAGCTGAACGTCCTCAGGCAAAGATGAAGACAGCCCTTGAAGATACATTTCCTCGGTTTCGTATCCGCAAGGCTCAATAAATATCTGATGCCGCTCTTTTTCGTGGAATCTGACTATCTTATCCTCAATGCTGGGACAGTATCTCGGTCCGACTCCGTCAATCTTGCCGCCGTAAAGAGGGGAGCGGTCAAGATTATCAAGGATAACTTTTTTTGTTTCTTTATTTGTATATGTCACATAGCAGTGCATTTTATTTTCTATTTTAGAATTATTATCAAAAGAGAACGGAACGATCCTCTCATCGCCGAACTGCTTTTCGAGAATAGATTCGTTGACGCTTCTTCTGTTTACCCTCGCAGGAGTTCCTGTTTTGAATCGTCTTGTTGGAACGCCAATTTTTTTAAGCTCTTCGGCGAGTTTATTTGCAGGGAACATTCCGTCAGGTCCGCTCTCATATGAAACGTCGCCGACGTATATCCTGCCGCCGAGAAAAGTGCCTGTTGCGATAATAACACATTCGGCGGAATACTCGGCTTCAAGGTTGGTAGCAAGATACCAAAGACCGTCATCACGCTTTTCAAGAGAGACTATTTCGCCCTGCCTGATTTCAAGCGACGGCTGCATTTCAAGAGCGTGTTTCATATATCCCGCGTACATTCTTCTGTCTATCTGCGCCCTCAGACTGTGAACAGCGGGACCTTTGCCGAGATTGAGGATGCGGCTCTGCAGAGTATTTGCGTCCGCCGCCTTGCCCATTTCGCCGCCCAGAGCATCAATTTCCCTTACGAGATGACCTTTTGACGTGCCTCCGATCGAAGGATTGCACGGCATATTGCCGACCCAGTCAAGGTTTATGGTAAACACGGCAGTTTCACAGCCGAGCCTTGCGGCGGCAAGACCTGCCTCGATACCCGCATGACCTGCGCCGATAACGGCAATATCATATTTTTTTGCAAAATACTTCATATTATTTACCTACACAGAAATTACTGAAAACTTTATCAACTACCGCCTGCGACGCTCTTTTGCCGGTAAGCTCAAGCAAGGCGGAAACGGCGTCGTCTATGCATATACCTGCCGCATCAAGAGTAAATCCGCTTTTAAGAGTGTTAACGGCGTCTTCAATGGAGCTTAGCGCATTAAGGCAGCACTGCCTTTGTCTTTCATTGGCAAGCATTGCGGCATTAGAGTCAAAATTTTTAGTGCCGAGCAAAGTTGTAACTCTGTCCCTCAGTTCATCAAGACCGGTGCCGTTTTTTGCGCTCATTTCTATACAGCGCCCGAGCGTACTTTCAATATAATCACGGTCGATTTTCGTTTCTTTATCGCTTTTATTAAGAATTGGAATTACAGGTTTTTCTTTACATAAATCAATAAGCGTTCTGTCTTCATCCGTCAGCTCGTCGCCGCTGTCAAAAACGGCAAGAACAATTGCGCTTCTTTTTATTTTTTCACGGCTTCGCTCAACGCCGAGCTTTTCAACCGTGTCGTCGGTATCTCTGATACCAGCCGTATCGCTGAGTCTGAGAATACAGCCGTCAATATTCACGGTTTCCTCAACTACGTCTCTGGTGGTTCCCTTAACGTCTGTAACTATGGAACGCTCAAAGCCGGTAAGCAGATTCATAAGCGTTGATTTGCCTGCGTTCGGCTTGCCTATGATGGCCGCTTCAACACCTGTGGTGACAGCCATTCCACTGTCAAATTTATCGGTAAGCTCCTTTAACTCATTATGAGCGGAGCTTAAAGTATCAAGGATATTATTTTCATCAAGCTCTTCAATTTCTTCGTCGGGATAATCGACCCAGGCGGAAATATGAGCGCAGATGTCAATAAGACTCTGAGCGACAGAATCAATCTTTCTGCTCAAAGAGCCTTCAAGTAAATTCAGCGAAGCGTTGAGCCCCTGTTCGCCCTGCGAGCTGATTATCGACATTATTCCTTCCGCGCCGGAAAGATCCATTTTGCCGTTTAAAAATGCACGCTTTGAAAATTCACCCGGCTGAGCAGGCACGGCGCCGTTTTCAAGAACGACTCTCAGTACCTTCTGAATAACAAATATTCCACCGTGACAGGTGATTTCAACAACATTTTCGCCCGTGAAACTGTGCGGAGCCCTGAATACAAGGCAAACAGCCTCGTCAACAGGCTGTTCCTTATCATATATTTTACCGAAAGCGGCATGATAGCCCTTCAGGTCATTCAGTTTTTTTCCGTTTATGCTGCGAAAAACCCTGTCGCAGATTTCGATCGATTTTTCTCCCGAAACCCGCAGAGTCGCAATACCGCCGACTCCCGCAGGAGTAGCGACTGCGGCAATTACAGAATCATCAATCACTAATAACAACTCCCCACGACGCAACCTTTGTTTTGCCTATGCTGACAGAAGTATAACAAATATTGCCGTTATCTTTATAAACGGTACAGTTATACAATCCTGCGCTGTAATGCGCTTCGCCTGTTTCATCAATTTCTGTAAAACGAGCAAATACAGGGGTCTTTAACCTGCTGCACAAGATAAAATCAGCAGTAAAAATGCCCGCAAAAAGTATAATCAATGCCGCAATAACGCTGAGAATTTTTGCGCCGGTACCGAAATTTGACGGCTTTTCTTTTTTTGAATTATTAAGAACGAGATTGACTTTATTGCCGAGAATCCTCTCCGCAATTCTTGAATATGCCGCTTTTGCAGGGCAGTCCTTCATATCAATAAATCCGCCCGTGCAGGCGTATGTTACAGCCTTATCCTCGGGAATTACGCCAATGAGCTGAATACGCACGGCGTCGATCATTTCATCAACGTTCAGAAGCTTACCGGAAGTGACCGGCGCTCTGTTGAATCTGTTGATAACAAGCTTTGTATCCTCTATTCCTTTATCAATAAGCTTGTCCGCCGCTCTTGAGGCAGCCATTGCGCAGATTTCGTCAGGAGTGGAGATTATAATGCCCTTGTCTGCGCATCCTGCGGCAAGACAGAATCCGCCGCCCGTACCTGCCGGAGAATCAAATATAATATATTCGTATGAGTCATCAAAATGGCTTACAAATTCCCTGAAATTTTCTTCAGTATATTTTTCGGAAATTTTTGCAGGCGCAGTAATAAAATCGCATAACTTTGTTTTATATACGCATTCGTCACGCTCACAGCGCTCTTCAATGGCGTCTCCCCAATTATAAAGTGAAGAATCCGGTTCGCTGAGCATATATTCTATACAGCCCTGACCGATATCGCAGTCTATTACAAGGCAGGAATGCCCCTTTTCAACAAGCGCTAATGAAAGCCCTGATGAAAACGTCGATTTGCCTGCGCCGCCTTTACCTGATGCAACTATGATTTTTACTGCCACAAGGCTCACCTCCCTGCAATATCAGCCAAGCAGAACGTCAACCTGAGTATCTTCCTCGGTCTCATTCTGTTCTGTTTCTGTTTTATCTTTTACTTTTCCGTTGAAATAATAGTCATAAACGTCTGCCGCAACTGATGAAACGGAAGTACCCGATTTTGCTCCCTCAATTGCAACGCACATGGCTATTTCGGGGTTTTCATAAGGCGCAAACGTGATAAAGAATCCGTTGTTGAGAACATACTTTTTGCCGTTTACGGTGTGTTCAACTTCCGAAGTACCTGTTTTTGCCGCGCAGGAAACTATTTTATTAAAGCTTCCTCTGAGAACATAAGAAGCAGTTACAACTCGTCTCATACCCTGCTTTACAATATCTATATTTTTACTGCTGATACCTGTCTGAACAACGACTTCCGGGTCTTTCTGAAGCACAGTTTCCGAAAGATCAAAATTCTTGATTTCTTTTACAAGATGAACATTGTATCTCGTGCCGCCGTTTGCAATAGTAGCGCAGTAGTTTGCAAGCTGGAGAGGCGAAAACAGATTGCCCGCCTGACCGATTGCAGACTGCAGAGTGAATCCGGGCATCCAGGTCTGACCGATTGCCGTTCTGTAACTCGGGGAATCGAGAACACCGATGTTTTCTTTCAGTTCAATTCCCGTAGGCTGACCCAGACCGAGAAGCTGGCGGTATGTGTTCATCTTTTCAGCTCCGAGTTTTTCGCCTGTTTTATAAAAGAATATGTTGCACGAATCCTGAAGCGCAGTTCTGACGTCGATTATCGAAGTCCTGTGCGGAGCTATGCAATGGAACGTCATATCAAGATATTTATATGAATGATAACAGGTTTCGGTGGTGTTTTCGGTTATGACTCCTTCTTCAAGAGCGGCAAGAGCTACCGACGGCTTTGAAGTAGAGCCCGGAGCATAAACACTCTGAAAAGCTCTGTTCCAAAGCGGTGAAGCTTTATCTTCCGCAAGCTTCTTATAATTATCTGTATACTCGTTTATATTGTAAGTCGGATAAGTTGCGCTTGCAAGCACCTCTCCCGTATTGCAGTTAAGAACTACTGCAGCGCCGCCGTGAGGAACGATACTAGCTATTGATTTACATTTTGCTTCAAGCGAATCCTGAAGCACCTGCTGAAGTCCCGCGTCAATTGTAAGAACTACATTATTGCCGTTTATAAGCTCTTTGGTAAATTCCGTAGTAACAGTGCCGTCAGCGCTTGTAGTTACGGTCTTTTCACCGTCGGAACCTTTTAAATAATCTTCCATTGCAAGCTCGATACCACTCTTGCCTACGACGTCGTTCATCTTATATCCGCGTTTTTTAAGCGTTTCATACTCCTCGGCGTCAATAGGTCCTACCATTCCGAGCAGATGCGGCGCCAGTGCACCGTCGGGATACTCTCTGAATGCGCTGACGGAAACATCAACGCCCTTGTATTTATTGCCGCAGTCCTTGATATAAGCGGCGGTAATATCGTCAACATCTTCTGCAAAAACGTAAGGATTGGCTTTGTTGAATACGTTTAGTCTCATCTGATAGCAGACCGAGGCTATATTTCTTGCATCGGTTTTTGAGTACGTTTCAAGCATATATTTTTCTATCAAAGCGTCCATACAGTTGTCGGGAGTCGCATATCTGTTAAGATTGAGCATATCCTCGCCGAGCATAACCGAAATATCGTGGTCGCTGTCTTCTTTAAAAGCGTAATTGCCGTTTTCATCAATAATAATCGGAAGCTTGTCCTTCCATTCCTGCTCGTTTTTTGCAAAAAGTTCAATGAGAGAAAGTATGATTTCATTTCTCTTCTCCTGCTCCTTGGCAGAAGGAAATTCCGAAGCGTCAAAAATAACTGAATTACCCTGTCTGTTGCCTACGAGCACTGTTCCGTTTCTGTCAAGGATTTCGCCTCTTGTAGCTTTTACATCGCTTTTTTCTACGGAAGCGGAGCCTGCTTTTTCATATTCTTCGCCGTGAACGATCTGCGCATTGAAAAGAATGCCTATGAACCCGGCAAAAATCACAACAATAAAAAAGACGGAGAAATAGTGACGCCCGATTTTATCCTTACGCTTTTTTTCTTTTAGTTTTTTAACTCTTATATCAACGCTGCCGGCATTGAAATAATCATAGCCCTCAAGGTCTTTTTCGTTTTTCACTTTCTCACCGTCCCTTCACAAAATATAATTTATTTTTTCCTGCCCGAAACCGTTCTTATAATAAGATAAATTACAGGTATGAATAAAGCGGTATATGCGGCAGATGTAAGATATTTGCCCGTATAAACATTCAAAGCGCTTGCTCCTGCCGATTTCCAGATGCAGAAAACAAAATATGCGCTGTTGTAAACGAGCAGAGAAATAATGCTGAGCAGAATGCTCGTATTAAGATTATTTCTGAGCAATCTTGTTATCAGGATACCCGATAAAAATCCCGTAAGCGTCAGCGCAACGCTGTGAAAACAAAGACTTTCTGCAGAAAAAGCGTCAAGAAGTATTCCTGCAAAAAGTCCGAAAATCATTCCGGGAATTTCTCTTTCAAACATACCTGTGCAAACAATAACAGGCACTAAAAGCATAGCAGGTATTCCCCACGGATGAGGAAACAGCCCTGCCGTATTCTGAATGAGAAAAGTAATCAAAATAATTACCGCCAATTTTATACGGCGTATCAGATTTATTCTGTTTTCATTATTCAATCTGTCGCTGTCCATCTTACTGACCTGCTTCGTTTATTCCCCGACCATCAAAATCGGTTATTATAAATGCGCTTTTGATATCGTCAATATCAATATTTGATTCTATCTGAGCGAAGTATGAAATATCCTGCTTTGATTTGCCGATTTCGCTGACTGTTCCTACAATCAGGTCTTTGGGCAGATTTCCGCCTATTCCGAGCGTGCAGATTACTCCGCCTTCGGCTACCCCAGAATCTTTTTTGAGTCCGGGCATTTTGCAGATATTGGTCTTAACTCCGTCGTCAAATCCTGTAACAAATCCTATTTCGTTGCTTCTCGTTTCATAAACCGCGGCGGAAAATTTCGGATTCGATATAGTGGTAACCGTACACGAAAATGGAGTTACGCTCTCAACCGTTCCGACAAGATTTTTGCCGTAAATAACGGGATCGTTTACTTTTACTCCGCTGCTTTCGCCTTTGTTTAAAATAATTGATGAGTAAACGCTGTTTGTATTGCGTGAAAGAACTTCTGCACTGCAAAACTGATAATCGGGATGTTCTTCTTTTACGCCGAGGAATTCCTCATAAACCGAAAGTGTTCTCTTTACATTTTCATAATCGGCAAGCTCGCCCTGATAATCTGCAATTTTCTGCTTGAGCTCGGCATTCTCGCCTTTAAGAGCCTCTGCCGAGCGGAAATAATCGCAGAATCCGTCAAGATAATTGCTTAAACTCGTTGATAACTGCTGCAGCGGTCTTGTAACGGTAATCACCGCTGTTGAAAGGGGCGAATTGCCTGAATGAGCAACAGACGCAATTACAGCGCCGAGCAGAAGAGCTGCAATAATTATGCCGAGCATTTTTACGGCTTTTGTTTTAAAAAAACGGCTCATAATTTTCCCCTTTCATAAATTTTAATTAAAATATTATAATTTCTTTTCAAGGCAGATTCCTATTCCGTCAGCCGCGCAGTCGATCGGAGTGTCCGCAACTTCAACGGGAATTTTAAGTTCGTTTGAAATGAATCTGTCAAGTCCTCTTAAAAGCGCGCCGCCGCCCGTCAGAGTAATGCCGTTATCCATAATATCCGCGGCAAGCTCAGGCGGAGTATTTTCAAGAGTGGTCCTTACTGCGTCAACTATCTGATTTACGGAATCAGACAATGCTTCTCTTATCTCTTCAGAAGTTATCTCAACGTTAAGCGGCAGTCCGTCAACAAGATTTCTGCCCTTAATGTCCATAGCTCCTTCGCCTTCATATTCATAAGCAGAGCCGAGCTTTATCTTGATTTCTTCGGCAGTTCTCTCGCCTATTAAAAGGCTGTATTTTTTCTTAACGTAATTTACGATTGCCTCGTCCATACTGTCGCCGGCAACTTTTACTGAAATTGAGGTAACGATGTCTTTAAGAGCGATCACAGCAACTTCTGAAGTGCCGCCGCCTATATCGACCACCATACTGCCCGCAGCTCCCGTGATGGGAAGTCCTGCGCCGATAGCGGACGCCAGCGGAGACTCGATGATGCTGATGTATTTTGCTCCTGCGGATTTAACGGCGTCGTTTACCGCTCGTCTTTCAAATTCCGTAACACCCGACGGAACGCAGACCATTACTCTCGTTCTGTTGAACGGAGAATTGTTGGTGGCTTTTTTGATATATCTGCGAAGCATTTCCGCCGTAGCGTCAAAGTCTGCGACAACTCCGCTCTGAATCGGATGAAGAGCGGAAACAGAGCCGGGAGTTCTGCCTATCATTTCTTTGGCTTTTGAGCCGACGGCTACTACTCTTGCGGGGTTGAACCTCTGATCCATAGCGACAACTGAAGGCTCTCTGATTATAATTCC
>CADAMY010000007.1 GCA_902789095.1 Oscillospiraceae bacterium
CTTCAGAATTATTACAGAAAGGAAGATGTGAGAATTGAACATTATTGCGCTTGACGCCGCAGGCAACAGGCTGAAGATAACGAGTACGGTTATGATTACATCCGGCAGTGAAAATGTGGATGCTTGTTATTTTACATTTAATAACGAGTGGGCGGATTTTTTGAAAGTTGCAGTTTTTTCAACCGCAGACGGCGGAGAAGTTACTCAGATAATTCAGAATAACAAATGCGATATTCCGAGTGAATGTTTATGTAAAAACGGACTGCTTCGCATAGGCGTTGTCGGCAAAAACAACGGCAATAAAATAATGTCTACAAATTTTGTATCTCACAGAATAATCAGCGGAGCAAATGAAAACGGAGCGGCTCGATACAGCGAGGGATATGTACCGGAATCAACAACTGATCCGTGGCTTGATTCAGGCTCTGACGATATAGGATACGATCTTGACAGTATTGATATTGACGTTGAAAATACGGGATTCAGCCTTGATGATCTGAGTCTTGTTTACCCTGAATATTTAAAGAAAAAAACAACGCAGGACGGCAATATTTATTTTGTTTTTGATACGGGAAATTCTTCAAAAACCGCAGCGGTAAAAACAGATTCCGATTTTACAAAGAGAGCGGCGGCGGAATTTGTCAGTGAGCTTTGCTCTTCGAGCGGGAATAAAAGCATGATGTCAAAAGTTTATTCGACAGTCAGATTTATTATTTTCAGCGGTGAAAATCACAGCGAAATTTTTGAAGACGCGCAGATAAATCACATTGACTGCGCTGCAGAATTCCGTCTTGAAAATTTAGGAGATTACAGCAAAAAAATTGTATTGTCTTCATCGGGAATCGAAAAGAAAATTATGAAAACCGTTGATGATTTTGACAAGCTTTTTAATGAAACAAACGCTGTGGTTTTTGTCAAAGAATCAGACGGGTTTTCAGATTACGCAAAAGCAAATCTTTCTGCTGATTCATGCAGATTCGAATGGAACGAAAACGATCTTGATTCAAAAAAATTCAATGCGTTTTTCAAAAGAATTATGCTCAGTATGCTGTCAGATAATTCAGCGCTGACACGCTCGTTCACAAAGCATATTTTGTGGCGTTCGTCAACGCCTGAAGATACGTTTGAAATGAGTGAGACTATGAGCACAATGTGGCTCTCTCTTTATAAAACGGCGCTTGACGGGTTCTACGATATTACGCTTACAGGTTATGCGCTTGTTAAATCGGATAACGGAGCGGTCGTAACGCTCAGACCTGTTTTGTATCAGGAAAATATTGATAAACAGGCAAGATTTACCGATTCGTCTTTTGACGTGGAATGCAGTGTCAGACCGGGAATTACGAGTGTCACTTTCAACACGGTGATTTACGGCAGTTACTCGTCAGCTTTATCAGAAGATTCGACTTATCCTTCAAAAATCGGAGCAGTAGTACGCTCAAAAGCAAGCTCAGGCGACGCCGAAATAATCGGATTTTCATACACTCTGAACGCAGTTGAATCCGACGGAAAAAACACCGAGATTTTAATTCCTCAGGGATTGGTAAGCGACTATGAAAGCGAAGACGATCCGCCTGTTTTTATGGTAAAAACTTTTGAAGCGGAGGCGGAAGACGTTGAGTAAAATAAGCGAGATCATTTTCAACGGCAAAAAGCATTACATTACTTCACCTTACGGAGCAAGAAAATCGATCAGCACTTCCGCAGGCAAAACTTCATCGTTTCACTACGGTACGGATTACGGCACGAACGGCAAAAAACTTGAGCAGTACGCAATTGAAAACGGAGTTGTTCTCTCCTGCGGAACGGCATCGG
Organism: Oscillospiraceae bacterium; assembly: GCA_902789095.1. Taxonomy (GTDB): domain Bacteria; phylum Bacillota; class Clostridia; order Oscillospirales; family Acutalibacteraceae; genus CAG-488. The sequence continues at coordinate 1,816 of CADAMY010000007.1, forward strand.
ACTCGGCAAAATATGTATGGATAAAATATCCGAGGATAGGCAAGAAATTCCTTCATTATCATCTTGATTCAATCAGCGTCAGATCAGGTCAGAGCGTTTCAAAAGGAACCCTCATCGGCAGAACAGGCAAAACGGGAAAGGCGACGGGAATACATCTTCATCTCGGAGTGAAAGATCTGAAGACAGATCTTTATGAAGACCCCGAAAAGTTTGCGGCAGGGTATGAGGAAGATCACCGATATAAGTGCGGTAATTATATAGTGACAGCAAACGTGCTCAACGTAAGGAGCGGAGCAGGCACTCAGTATAAAATCAAAACGTTCAGGCAGTTTACGTCGAACGCTCAGAAGCAGATAAAAATGCTCTGCGGCAAAGAAAAAAACGGGTACGTCAAAAATCTTGTCTGCACTGTGACAAAAATTTCAGGGTGCTGGGGTATGACTCCGTCAGGCTGGATATGCCTTGAATACTGCAGGCCGATGACAAATGAAAACTGAGATAATAGTTGCGCTTATTTCTTTTGCAGGCACTCTTTTGGGTACGCTCGGCGGAATAATTGCATCAGGCAGGCTGACGGCATACAGAATTTCACAGCTTGAAAAGAAAGTTGAAAAACACAATAACCTTGTTGAAAGAATGATAAAGGTTGAAAACTCGGTAAAATCAGCTCATCACAGAATCGATGAAATAAAGGAGGAACAGCTTGAAAAAATTAAGTCTTAAAACGGTTGATAAAAACACCTGGGTCAGAACTCTTGTTCTTTTGATTGCGCTGATAAATCAGGGCATGATAATTTTCGGTAATGAGACACAGCCTGTTGATACGGATAAGCTGGCTTATTATTTTTCGTTTGCGGCGACTGCAATCAGTTCAGTCTGGTCGTGGTGGAAAAACAACAGCTTTACATTATCAGCTCAGCAGGCGGATGATTATATGAACGGCGAGCCTGATTCACAAGGATAACGTTTGGCACAGTATCGGTAATTTTTCCGATACTGTGTTTTTTTGTTGACATTTCAGAAAGCGACTATTATAATTGAATAGATTAAACGGAGGCGCAGTATGAAAACTATTCTTATCATAACTCATACAATGGAGCTCGGCGGGGCGGAAAGAGCCTTGCTTGGTCTGCTTAATAATATTGACTATGATAATTACAGTGTCGATCTTTTTTTAGAGCGGCACTTCGGTGAGCTGCTTACATTTGTACCTGAAAAAGTTAATTTGCTTCCTGAAAATCCGGCGTACGCTTCGCTCGGAGTTCCGGCGGCTCAGGTGATAAAAAATAAAAAATTTTTAATCGCCGCAGGGCGGTATATAGGCAAAAAAAAGAGTGAAAAATTCAACCTCGCCGCAGGCTATTCGAGCGGCGCAGACGTTAATATAAATTACAGTTATAAATACACATGTCCGTTTATGCCGGAAATATCCGACAAGGAATATGATCTTGTGATAAGCTTTCTTACACCGCATTATTTTGCCGCTGAGAAAGCAAAAGGAAAGATGAAAATCGCATGGATCCATACCGATTACAAGTCGATAGAAATTGATAAAAAATCCGAAGAAAAAATGTGGGAAAAATTTGATAAAATCGTTTCGATCTCCGGCGAAGTCACAAAAAATTTTACCGAAGTTTTCCCTCGGTTCAGCGACAAAATTATTGAGGTGCCGAATATGCACCCGGCAGATTTTATCAATAAAGAAAGTCAGAAGTTTGAGCCGCTTGACGAAATGCCGCAGGGCAGTATACGACTGCTGTCAATTGGCAGATACTGCGTTGCAAAAAATTTTGACAACGTTCCGTTTATATGCAGGGATCTGATTGAAAAATACTCTCTTGACGTTAAGTGGTATATCATCGGCTACGGCACCGATGAAGCGCTGATAAAATCAAAAATTAAAGAAGCCGGAATGGAAAACAGCGTTATACTTCTCGGCAAAAAAGATAACCCGTATCCATATATTAAGCTTTGTGATTTTTACGTTCAGCCGTCAAGGTTTGAGGGGAACGCCGTTACGGTAAATGAAGCGCTTATTCTCGGCAAAAAAGTTATAGTCACAAATTATGATACGGCAAAAAATCAGGTTGAAAACGGTGTCGACGGGGTGATCGTTCCGCTTGAAAACAGCCAATGCGCCGAAGGGATAGCCGCTTACATCCGAGACGAAGAAAAACAGAAAAAAATAATCCGGAACGTCTGTGAAAAAGACTATTCAAACGCTTCCGGAATCAATAAAATTTATGAGCTTATGAGGTAAACAAATGCTTAATGATTTAACGGTCAAAAAAATTGAAACGATGCTTGAAAAAATCAAGGAACAGATCACGCCTGTCAGAATCCCGGTTACGGATATAAAAACGATCCGCTGCGGCTATAAAGACAGCAACGTAGTTCCGCAGGTGACTGATGAATGGAGCGATTTCGGCAAGCTTGATCGCTGGGGAGCAGAACCAGAGGAGCACCGCTGGTTCTATACCCGTATAGTTATTCCCGACGAGCTGATGAACAAAGACCTGGAGCTTTATGCGGCTTCAACAGACGTTCATTCTTTTAAGTGGGACCCTCAGTATATGGTATATATAAATGGTCAGTTTGTCAGGGGGATGGATTCAAATCACCGCTATGTTAAACTTGATTCATCCATAAAAGAGCAGGATATTCACGTTTACGCTTATTCAAGACCTTTCGGAGAAGCAACGGAGTTTCATTGTGAAATCTGCCTTTTTGAAAGAGAGACCGAAAAGCTTTTTTATAATATTTTTGCTCCTTATAAAGCGCTTGAGCTTCTCAATGAATTTTCCGAAGAATATGTCTGCATAAAAACTCATCTTCATAAAGCTCTTAAAATGCTTGACTGGCGCAGACCCGGCAGCGAAGAATTTATTGAAAGCGTTAAAAAGGCAAACGCTTTTCTTGAAGAAGAATTTTATAAAAAAGCGTGCCGTAAAAACGAAAAAATCACCAACTGTATAGGTCATACTCATATAGACGTAGCGTGGCGCTGGACTTATCAGCAGTCAAGAGAAAAAGCGCAGAGAACTTTTTCAACTGTCTGCGCTCTTATGGAAAAATATCCAGAGTTCAAATTTATGTCCAGCCAGCCTCAGCTTTATGAATATATTAAAGAGGACTGCCCCGAACTATATGAAAAAATCAAGAAGTATATAGCTGAAGGCAGATTTGAGCCTGAAGGCTCGATGTGGGTCGAAGCCGACTGCAATCTTATCAGCGGCGAAAGCTTTGTTCGTCAGATAATGTTCGGCAAGAGATTTTTCAAAGAGGAATTCGGCAAGGACAATCATCTTCTCTGGCTTCCCGATGTATTCGGTTATAATGCTGCAATGCCTCAGATACTTAAAAAGAGCGGTATAGACGCTTTTGTTACTTCAAAAATAAGCTGGAACGAATTTGACCGTATGCCGTATGACAATTTCAACTGGTACGGTATTGACGGCACGAGCATATTTTCAGTCTTTATGACGGCAACCGACCTCGCAGGCGGCAGATTCAATTTCGGCACGTCATATACGGCTATGCTCAATCCGAGCTTTGTTAAAGGCTCTTACGACAGATATGAGCCCAAAGAATTAAACGGCGAAACGCTGCTCACTTTCGGTCACGGTGACGGCGGCGGCGGACCGACAGACGAAAATATGGAATTCCACAGAAGAATGAAGTACGGCATTCCGGGACTTCCGTCAACAAATATTGAGTTCGCGGGGAGCTATATCGACCGTATGAGAGCAAAGCTTGAAAATAATCCCGAGCTTCCCAAATGGGTCGGCGAGCTTTATCTTGAATTCCACAGAGGAACATATACTTCTGTTGCTAAAAACAAAAAGAATAACAGAAAAAGCGAGTTTCTTTATCAGAACGCAGAATCTGCGGCTTACATGGCAAAAGTTCTGCTCGGATGCGATTATGACAGAGAAAGCCTCAACGCAGGATGGAAAACGATTCTTCTCAATCAGTTCCACGATATTCTTCCGGGCTCGTCGATTCAGCCGGTATACAATAAATCAGATGAAGATTACGCTGAGGTCAGACGTATAGGCACGGCAGTTCTTGATTCTGCAAGAAAAGCGATAGCTGAAAACATTAAGACAGACGGCGGACTGCTTGTTTTCAACCCGAATCCGTTTAAAGTCAGCGGAGCCGTTGAATCAGACGGCGAGGTCGTTTATGTTAAGGATATCCCGTCAAAGGGATACAAGGTTGTTACTCCCGAAAAAGTCACAGCTCATTTTGAACATACTGATAAAAAAATCGAAACGAATTATTATATTGTTGAGTTTGCGGACGATTATTCGATCAGCAGATTGTATGATAAGAAAAACTGCCGTGAAGTTTTGTGTACAGGCGGCAGAGCAAACGTTATTGAAGCGTTTGAAGATTATCCGTATGAATACGACAACTGGGAGCTTTCAAATTATTATGAAGACACAAGGTATGAAATAAACAACGTTGTTTCAACCGAGTTCTTTGATGAGGGCGAAAGATTCGGCATAATAATTAAGAGAACTTTCCTTGATTCGACGTTCGATCAGAAAATCTGTTTTTACGAGCATGATGAAAGAATAGATTTTGTCACTCTTGCGGATTGGAAACAGGAACATTATATGGTCAAGGCGGCGTTTGACGTTGACCTGAATACGGATAGAGCTGTTTACGATATTCAGTTCGGCGCAGTTGAACGCTCAACGCATAAAAATACTTCCTGGGATGCGGCAAAGTTTGAAGTCTGCGGTCATAAATTCGTCGATATGGGCGAGTACGGATACGGCGTAAGCCTTATGAACGACTGCAAGTACGGTCATAATATTAAAGACGGAACTATGAAGCTCTCTCTTTTCAAGTGCGGAACGCATCCTGATCCGGACGCGGATAAAATCCTGCATTCATTTACATATTCGCTGTATCCCCATTCAGGAAATTACCGTGAAGCAGGTACAGTCAGAAAAGCGTATGAACTCAATAATCCGCTTGTCTGCGTTCAAATTGCAAAGCAGGACGGAAAACTTGATGACGAATATTCTCTTGTAAGCTGTGATGCTGAAAACTTCATCACAGAAACAGTTAAAATGGCTGAGGATTCCGATGCTGTGATAGTCAGAGGATATGAATGCTTCAACAAGCGCTCAAAAGTAAAAGTCACGTTCGGATTCGATATCGGCAAGGTTTATATTTGCGACCTTATGGAAAACGAAGAAACCGAACTTTCCGTGAACGGAAACAGCGTAGAGTTTGACGTAAAACCGTTTGAAATAATCACTTTAAAAGCAAGGTGAACAGGATTGTTGAAAAAATTGACGCAGACAGCATTGATGATCCTTCTTATTTCTGCTATGTTTGCGGTTTCGGCGTCGGCTGTTGATATAGACGGATATATCAGAAACGACGAATGGAACGCCGGGAGTTTTTATAACCTCGGGGATCAGTTTAAGTTTATAAACGGAGTGAAAAATGCGCAGGCAGCGATTTATTTCGACAGCAGTACAAACGGACTTTATCTGCTTCTCAGGTGTGAATTGAAATCTGTTGCCGATACAAGCAGGGCGAAGCTCAGCTTTTCAGTCAACGGCTCAGATGATACTGAGATAAATTTCAGCGGCGAGGTTATTTCTTCTCCGTTTGAAACGCAAACGGCTGCAAAAGTGTATGACGATTCAGGCTTTGTGAATGTTGAAACTTTATGCTATATCACCGAAGGACTTGATCTGCCGGCGGAGATCAGGCTGAAAATTACTGACTGTGACGAAAAAGAATCAAGCGTCTATACTCTTGAGTTTGATAACAGAGAAGAGCAGAACGATGAAGATTCTGACGGCAAAGGCGGAGCACAAGCAAAACAGGAGAGAACTGTGAAGTCAAAATCTGCGGGTAAAACCACTAAGACAGCGGGCAAAGCAGCGAAGACAAAAACCGAACGCACCACTACTTCTTTTCCGTTCAAAAAGGCTGAAAAGAGCAGCAGTGACAAAGATGTTTCTAAAACCGACAGCGATGTTGAAGCCGACAAAAACACGGCGGATAAAAGCAATGATCATATGGCTTTTGCCGGCAAGGCAGATGATAATAACTTTTCTGCAAGGCTGCCGATTATTATCGTCGGCGCAGTCTGCGCTCTTGCGGTTGCCGGCGCGGCGGTGTATTCCGGCATAAAGGGCAATAAAATCAATCAAGATGATGACAAAAAACAAAAATAAATCAACAAATACCCATTGACAATCGTACTTTAAAGTGCTAAAATATATTCACAATTCGCAAGGAGAATCATTATGTCAAATCTTAAAGAGACATTTGCATATTCCTATTATTACTTTATAAGCTCTGATAAGGTACGTTTTCCTGCGGTTTGATTTAAAAATTCAGAGATTTTTTAATGAAGTTCCGTGGTAAACGCTGCGGGACTTTTATTTTTGGAGGGCAAGTATATGATTATTACATTAAAAAAAGGCACAGACGCTAAATCACTCGACACCCTGACTCAATGGCTGCGCAGTCAGTCAATAGAGGCGCATGTAAGCGAGGGCGAATACAGCACGATCGTAGGGCTCATAGGCGATACGAGCAAGCTTGATACAGACCTTATCCAGGGTCTGCCCATGGTTGAAAACGTAACGAGAATTTCTGAGCCTTATAAAAATGCCAACAGAAAGTTTCACCCTGACGATACAGTCGTAGATATCAGCGGATATAAAATCGGCGGCGGCAATTTTCAGCTTATTGCAGGACCTTGCTCGGTGGAATCAAGAGAGCAGATCATTTCGATTGCAAAAGACGTTAAAAAATCCGGCGCAAATCTTCTCAGAGGCGGAGCTTTCAAGCCGAGAACATCTCCTTACGCTTTTCAGGGAATGAGAGAGCAGGGACTCGAGCTTTTAAGAGAAGCAAAAAAAGAAACGGGGATGCCCATAGTTACGGAAATAATGGACGCTTCGCATATAGAGCTTTTTGATGACGTTGACGTTTTTCAGGTAGGAGCCCGGAATATGCAGAATTTTGAACTGCTCAAGGAACTCGGCAAAACCGACAAACCCATACTGCTCAAAAGAGGACTTGCAAATACTTTGCAGGAGCTTTTGATGAGCGCAGAATATATTATGGCAGGCGGAAATTCAAAAATCATACTCTGCGAAAGAGGAATCAGAACTTTTGAGCCTGCAATGAGAAACACGCTTGACATTACAGCCGTTCCGCTTCTCAAAAAGCTTACTCATCTGCCGATAATCGTAGACCCGAGCCATGCGGCAGGCATAGCGGATATGGTGCATCCGCTATCGCTGGCGGCGGCAGCGGCAGGAGCTGACGGAATAATGATAGAAGTTCATAACGATCCGCAGCACGCCTTGTGCGACGGACCGCAGGCGCTGACGCCTGAAAGATTTGACGCTGTTGCAAAAGACGTTATGAAAATTATCGGAATAACCGGAAAGACAATGAACGGAGCGGAAAAATGAAAATCGGAGTAGTGGGACTCGGACTTATCGGCGGGTCAATGGCAAAAGCAATAAAAGAAAATACAAAGCACACCGTACTGGCTTATGATATAAAAGAGAGCGAATATCTTGCGGCTGAGCTTGTGGGAACGGCTGACGGCAGACTTGACGACAGCACCCTCGGCGAATGTGATGCCGTAATAGTTTCCGCATATCCGCAGGGAACGATCGATTATGTAAAATCAAATGCAAAGAAATTCAGAAAAGGCGCATTAGTCATCGACTGCGGAGGCACTAAAGAAAAAGTTTGTTCCGAGCTTTATCCGACGGCGGATGAAAACGGATTTGAATTCATCGGCGGACACCCGATGGCAGGCACTCAGTTTTCGGGATTCTCTCATTCAAGGGCAAACCTCTTTAAAGGGGCGACAATGCTTCTTGCGGCTCAGGACAGCACTTCGATCGAAACCCGTGAAAAAGCAAGGGATCTGTTTTTGTCAATAGGATTCGGCAGAGTTCAGTTCACAACTCCCGAAAATCATGACAAGGTGATCGGCTTTACATCTCAGCTCACTCACGTTATATCAAACGCCTATGTGAAAAGCCCGACAGCTTTACAGCAGAAAGGCTTTTCGGCAGGCAGTTATAAAGATCTTTCAAGAGTAGCTAAGCTGAACGAAAAAATGTGGGCAGAGCTGTTTCTTGAAAATAAAGAAAATCTGCTTTTTGAAATTGATACGCTGATCAAAAATCTGCAGGAATACAGCGACGCTTTAAGAGACGAGAACGAACAAAAGCTTATTGAAATTCTTGCCGACGGAACACAAAAAAAAGAAAGGGCTGATAAAGGTGCGCAGAGTCATTAAAGTCAGCGCAAGCGGAGAATACGACGTTATTATCGACAAAGGTATTCTTGATGAGACGGGCGAAATTTTAAAAAAAATCAAAGCGCCATGCAAAGCTCTGATAGTAACCGACAGTGTGGTTGCTCCGCTGTATCTTGAAAGGGTAAAAAAATCTTTTGAGAATACAGGATATGAAGTTCTCGAATTTGTGTTTGAGAGCGGCGAAAAATCAAAAAATATCAGTACGCTTTCAAGTCTTCTTGAATATGCGGCTGAAAACAGAATGAATTCAAGCGATCTTTTTGTGGCTCTCGGCGGCGGAGTTACGGGCGACCTTACAGGCTTTGCGTCGGCAGTATATTTAAGAGGCACGGATTTTGTTCAGATTCCCACAACGCTTCTTGCAATGGTGGATTCTTCCGTCGGCGGCAAAACAGCGATAGATCTGAAAGCCGGCAAAAATCTTGCGGGAGCGTTTTATCAGCCGATTGCAGTGATCTGCGATTACACGGCTCTTGACACTTTAAAAGAAGAAACTATTGCCGAAGGAATGGCAGAAGTTATCAAATACGGCGTGATTTTTGATAAAGAGCTTTTTGACTCAGTAAAAGACGGAAACGTTAAAGATATAATTGACAGCATTATTTATAGGTGCATCGAGCTTAAAAGAAGCGTTGTGGAAATCGACGAGCACGACAACGGCGAAAGACAGCTTCTGAATTTCGGTCATACTATCGGTCATGCGATTGAAAAATGCAGCGGCTTTTCGATTTCTCACGGCAATTCTGTAGCAATCGGAATGATGATCGCCGCAAAAGCTTCTTTTGCTCTCGGCTTTTCATCGGAGGACTGCGCTCCCGAAATTAAAGAAGCGCTTATAAATAATCGCCTTCCGGTGTCAGCGTCTTTTTCTGCCGAAGAGCTTTATGAAGTAACGCTCTGTGATAAAAAAAGAAGAGGCAAAACCATCAATCTGATCGTGCCCGAAAAAATCGGCAAATGCTTCAGAAAAGAGCAGAGCACGGATCGGATCCTTGAATTTATAAAATGCGGAATTTAACGGAGAATTTATATGGATATTTCTGTAAGCTATAATCGTCTGTGCGGTCAGATCAATGCGCCGGCATCAAAATCAGATGTTCACCGCGCGCTGATTTGCGCCGCGCTTGCAGATAAAAAAAGCAGAGTCAGCTTCAACGCTTATTCGCAGGATATCGACGCTACGATAAGCTGCCTTGAATCCCTCGGCGCAAAAATTAATAAAGACAGTTTCGGCGCAGAAGTTGATCCTATAACGAATATCAGAAAAAGCTGTGTGCTTGACTGCGGCGAAAGCGGCTCAACGCTGAGATTCTTACTGCCGGTTGCGGCGGCTCTTGGCTCTGATGCGGCTTTTACAGGCAGAGGCAGATTGTTTTCACGACCGCTGGAGCCGCTCGTGACGCTGATGAAAGAACACGGCGTAACGTTTGAAAAAGACAGTGAGTTTCCCGTAAAAATCAGCGGCAGAATGAGCGGAGGAGATTTTGAAATTCCAGGCAATATCAGTTCGCAGTTTATTTCGGGACTTCTCTTTGCGCTGCCTTTGTGCGGCGGAGGCAAAATAAAAATCATACCGCCTGTTGAATCAAAAAAATATATTGATATGACTGTGAATACGCTCAAAAAATTCGGCGTTGATGTTTCGGAAAACTATAATATTTACACCGTTCCATCAAAAAAATATTCGCCTGAAAACTTTAATTATGACGCTGACGGCGACTGGTCAAATTCCGCTTTCTTTCTTTGCTCGGCGGCAGTCAGCGGCGAAGTGACAATTAGAAGTGTAAAGCAAAACTCTTTACAGGGAGACAAAAAAATTGCTGAAATACTCTCCCTTTTCGGCGCAGACGTGCGTATTGAAAACGACAGCATAACCGTAAAATCCGATACTCTTCACGGTATAGAAATTGACGCATCGCAGATACCGGATCTTGTGCCGGTACTGGCGGCGACAGCGGCGTTTGCAGACGGCAAGACGAAAATTTATAATGCGTCAAGGCTCAGAATAAAAGAGAGCGACAGACTTTTTGCCGTAAGAAAATCGCTTACCGATATCGGCGCAGACGTAACAGAACTTGACGACGGGCTTATAATAAACGGCAGGCACGGCGCTTCTTACAGCGGTACTGCCGACGGATTCAATGACCACAGAATCGTTATGTCGCTGGCGACAGCTTCGGCAAATTCAGGCAAGATAATTATTAACGGATGTGAAGCGGTTAACAAATCATATCCTGAATTTTTCAAAGATTTTAATTTACTGGGAGGCAATACAGATGTCCTGCACGTTCGGTAACAATATAAAGCTTACAATATTCGGTCAGTCGCATTCGCAGAGCATCGGCTGTGTGCTTGACGGCGTGCCTGCAGGTGAAAAAATTGATATGGAAAAGCTCAGTCTTTTTATGAGCAGAAGGGCTCCGGGACAGAACGGACTTTCCACACCGAGAAAAGAAAAGGACGAGCTGAATATTGTATCCGGCGTCCTTGATTCATATACTGTCGGAGCGCCTGTGTGCGCCGTTATAAATAACACGAATACAAAATCCGGGGATTATGATAAACTCAAGGATTTTCCCCGTCCGGGTCACGCTGATTATACGGCGCTTATACGTCACGGCGGAATGAACGACGCAAGAGGCGGCGGCAATTTTTCGGGAAGAATGACGGCTCCGCTTTGCGCTGCAGGCGGAATACTGATGCAGATTCTTGAAAAGCGGGGCATTGATATCGGCGCTCATATTCACAGTATAAATGATATTTACGATGAAAAAATAAATCCGATCACGGGCAGTATGACTGAACTCAAAAGCGCTGAAATCAAATCTTTTCCGGTGATAAGTGATTCCGCAGGCGAAGAGATGCAGAAAAAAATTCTTGACGCAAAAAATCAGGGGGATTCGCTCGGCGGAATTATCGAATGTGCGATAACAGGGATACCGGCAGGGTACGGCGACCCGATTTTTGACGGAATCGAAAGCAGGATAGCTTCAATATGTTTTGCGATCCCTGCTGTAAAAGGGATCGAGTTCGGCGCAGGATTCGGCGCAGCCGAACTTAAAGGCAGTGAAAACAACGACTGCTTTATTAAAGAAAACGATACGGTTAAAACCGAAACAAATAATCACGGCGGAATACTCGGCGGAATTACTTCCGGAATGCCTGTCATTTTCAGATTGGCGTTTAAGCCGACTCCGTCAATTATGAAAGAGCAGAATACTCTGAATCTTAAAACAGGCAGACAGGAAAAACTTGTAATCGGCGGCAGACACGACCCCTGTATTGTTCACAGAGCGGTACCCGTTGTTCAGGCTGCGGCTGCGGCGGCAATAGCTGATTTTATTTTGAAATAGGTGATGAATATGGAAAAAAATATATCTGAAATCCGCGATGAAATAAATAAGGTTGACGCTGAACTTTTAAAAGCGTTTGAAAAAAGAATGTCTCTTGCGAATGAAGTTGCAGAGTATAAAATCAAAAACAATATGCCGGTTTACGACAGAAAAAGAGAGCGTGAAATCCTTAACCGTGTTGAGCGTGAAGCGGGCGATGAGCTCGGCTCTTATGCAAAAGTGCTTTACTCAACTCTTTTTCAGATAAGCCGCTCGTATCAGCTCAAAAAAATTGAAAACAAATCCGATCTTTCAGGCAGGATACGAAACGCCGTTGAAACCACGCCGAGGCTTTTTCCGAAAACTGCAAAGGTTGCCTGTCAGGGTGTTGAAGGCGCTTATTCTCAGCATGCCTGCGACAGACTTTTCAGCAATGCGCAGATCGCTTATTATAAAACGTGGGAAGATGCTTTCAAAGCAGTCGAGAGCGGAGAGTGCAAATACGGAGTTCTTCCGCTTGAAAACAGTACGGCAGGTACGGTCAACAAGGTTTACGACCTGCTGGGCAAATACAAATATTACATAGTTAAAAGCGTAAGGCTCAAAATATATCACAGCCTTCTCGTAAAAAAAGGTACGAAACCCGAAGACATAAAAGAAATCGTATCTCACGAGCAGGCGCTGAGTCAATGCAGTAAATTTTTATCGGACCTTGACGTAAAAATCACCACTTTTGAAAACACAGCGGCGGCGGCTCAATATGTAGCTTCAAGCAATAGAAACGACATAGCCGCTATCGGCTCGCATGACTGCACGGAGCTTTATAATCTTGTAAGCATCAACGATGATATAATGAATACCGACAGCAATTATACAAGATTTATCTGCGTTGCAAAAACTCTTGAAGTTTATCCCGGAGCGCACAAGACGAGCGTTATGTTCAAACTGCCTCACAGACCGGGATCTTTGTATGACGTGCTTTCAAAATTCAGAGCGCTTGATATTGATATTAATAAGCTGGAAAGCCGACCGATACCGGGAAGGGATTTTGAATTCAAGTTTTATCTCGATATGGATACGTCGGTTTATAATCCCGATCTTTATTCGCTGATAAACGAGCTTGATAACGAGCTTGAATATTTCAAATATCTCGGCAGTTATTCGGAAATTATCTGAGCAGGTGATATTATGGCAGAATACGGTTTGCTTGGCAGAAAGCTTTCTCACAGCATTTCGCCGGAAATACATACGCTTCTTTGCGGCTATGATTATCGTCTTATCGAAAAAGAGCCGGAAGAGCTGGACAGTTTCTTTTCGCAGAAGGATTTTAAAGGGATAAACGTTACGATCCCTTATAAAAAGAATGTTATAAAATACTGCTCGGAGCTGTCGGATACTGCACAAAAAATCGGCAGCGTAAATACGATTGTAAGGCGAAAAGACGGCACGCTTTACGGCGACAATACGGATTATTTCGGCTTTTCTTATATGGTTAAAAAAAGCGGTATTAAAATAAAAAATAAAACCGCTCTTGTGCTCGGTACGGGCGGAGCTTCTCTTACAGTAAACGCCGTGCTTGAGGATATGGGAGCCGAAAAAATATTATCTGTTTCCCGAAACGGCAAAATAAATTATAAAAATGTCTATGATTTTGCGCCGATTGATGTTATAATAAACACAACTCCCGTCGGAATGTATCCGAATAACGGCGAAAGACTGCTGGATCTTCAAAGATTCAAAGACCTTTCGGGCGTGCTTGATCTGATTTACAATCCGTCGCTGACTCCGATAGTTTACGACGCAAAAAATCTCGGCATACCTTACTGCAGCGGGCTTAGTATGCTCGTGGCTCAGGCGTGGCTTTCGGCTCAGAGCTTTATTTCCCGTGAGCTTGACGAGAGTGAAATCGAGCGAGTTATAAATATACTTGAAAAGAAACGTAAAAACATAGTGCTTATCGGTATGCCCGGCAGCGGCAAAAGCACTGTCTCCGAAATGCTCGGCAAGTTTCTGTCAAGAGAAGTTGTTGATACCGACAAGCTCATTGAAGAATATGACGGCAGAAAAATTCCCGAAATTTTTGCTCAGAGCGGCGAAAAATATTTCAGGGATATTGAAAGCAAAATAACGGCGCAGGTCGGGAAAAGAAGCGGAATAATAATTTCTACCGGCGGCGGCGCAGTTTTAAGAGAAGAAAACAGATATGCTCTGAAGCAGAACGGTGTTGTGCTTTGGCTGAAACGAGATACGAACGAGCTTGAAAGAAGCGGCAGACCGTTATCCGCAAATGCCGAGGCGCTTAAAATAATGGAAGAAGTCCGAAATCCGATTTACAGGAGCATGGCAGATTGCGAAATAGAGGTCGACTCTGACCCTGAGAAAACATATCAAAAAATACCGGAGAATATTTTATGAAATTTCTGATAATCAACGGACCGAATATAAACATGCTCGGAATACGGGAACCCGGGGTTTACGGAAGCGAAAACTATCAGTCGCTACTTTCTTTTATCCGCAGTTCCTGTGACGAAAACGGGATAGAATGTGAATGTTACCAGTCGAATCACGAAGGCGATATAGTTGATAAAATTCAGGCGGCTTACGGCGAGTTTGACGGAATAGTAATAAATCCTGCCGCTTATACTCATACGAGCGTTGCGATTCTTGATGCGCTCAAAGCCGCTGCGATTCCGACTGCCGAGGTGCATATTTCGGATATTTCAAAGCGTGAGGAATTCAGGCAGTTTTCGTATGTGAGCCTTTATGCCGTAAAAACGATTTGCGGTCTCGGGTTTGAAGGCTACCGTCAGGCAATAGTTTTTCTTAAAGAATATCTGGAGGGAAAGACTCAATGAAAAAATCTGTAAAAGTAATTGCGGCGGCGCTGTGCCTTTCAATTTTACTTTCGGTTGCGGCGTTTGCAGGCTCGTCTTTTGCTTTCACTCAGGAGGAACGGGACAAAACAGCCGCTGACTGGGATAAGATCCAGTCTGACGATACGGTTATTACTCTTTCCGTCGGCGCAGAGCCGGGCGAAATAGGTTTCAGTTGGCTTTCGGGTCTTTTTGACGGAGTGCCAGAGTTCAGATACAGCGAGAGCGAAGATATGAAAAACGCTGAGAAGTGTGAAGTTACAGTCAGACCTACTCTTTGGCTCAAACAGTCCGACAAAGTCACGCTCAGCGGACTTGAAGAGGGCAGAACTTACTGGTATTCTTACACTGAAAAAGGCGTTTGGAGCGAGCCTCAGAGCTTTACTGTTCAGCCGTCTGATAAATACAAAATCATTTTTACGTCTGATGCGCAGATAGGCAGATCGGGCAATTTCAGGGATGAAGACGTTCTTATAAACGATACCTGCGGATGGCAGAGAACAGTACGTCTTGCAGCGGCGAGATATTCCGATGCGGCTTTTATTATTTCCGCAGGCGATCAGACTGAGAAAGGTTACAGCCTTAAACAGTATAAAGCGTTTCTTTCGCCTGAAAAGCTTCGCAATTATCCGCTTGTGAACGTTATTGGCAATCATGATTTTTATTTTCCTTCATACACCTATTATTCCAACAATCCCAATCAGGTAAAGGAACATCTTGCTATGCCGGCAGGGTACGGATTCTACTTTGTTTACGGCGACGCGCTTTATATAGTTATGAATTCAAACGATTTCAACGCGGCGGATCAGGACAGGCTTATGAGAGCTGCGGTCACGGCTTACCCGGAAGCAAAGTGGAGAATCGCAGTCCTTCACCACAGCGTTTATTCCGCAAATATTTCTGATGATGATTTTTCTTTTTCAAGAAGCGTTTTTGCTCCGCTGTTTGATTCTTACAATGTAGATCTTGTGCTCAGCGGTCATGAGCATCTTTATAACTGCACTTATCCGATTTACAACGGCGAGCTTGACGAAAACGGAACGGTTTATCTTCAGGCTTCATCAGCTTCGGGAAGTAATTTTTCGTCAGCTAAAGATTCGGCTGTCAAGTATTCAAGATTTATTTTGAAAGAAAACGTTGCCACATATACGGGCATTGAGTTTGACGGCGACGAAATAACTATAAACACATACCGTACCGATACTGACGAGCTTATTGATTCAGCGTCGATTCATTCAAGAGAGCGAAAAGCTGAGAGTAATCCGTTAAAGTTCTTTTTGAGTATGGTTGTGTCTTATATAAAAACAATTATTTCAATGTTTTAAGGGGTGTCTGAGATGAAAAAATTTATGGCTGTTTTTATGGCGGTTGTGATTATGCTTACCGTCGCTGTGCCGGCGTTTGCTCAGAAGGGTGACGTTACGCCCGTTATCGTAGTCGGCGGAGTTGGCACGAGACCGTATTATCAGAACGGCGGAACTCAAGACGAAATCAGAGTTTTTCCGCCCACGCCGGACGTTGCTGAAATCGTCACTATTGCGGCGATGGGAATAGTTAAAACGATCGTCACTCGTGACAGCAACTGCATTTCCGAAATGGTGGGCAAAATTCTTGAAAGCGTATTTGAAAAATTCAAATGCAATGCAGACGGCGACTCAAAGTATGAAAACGTAGCGTCTGTTTATTATCCGCTTTCAATAGATAATTATGAGTTCGATTTTTATAATGAAGTGCCTGAGGTTGCTATTGCCGGTACGGTAGCTCAGAGCATCGGCGCTGAGAATACATATTTCTATAATTATGACTGGCGTCTTGACCCTTGCGCCAACGCTGCAAGACTTGACAAAATGATCGGTCAGGCAAAGCAGAAGGCGGGCAGCGATAAAGTTACTCTTATTCCGTGCAGCATGGGCGGAGTACAGACTCTAGCTTATCTTAACGAATACGGCAGCGACGATATTGAAAAAATAATTTTTATGTCATCTGCTCATAAAGGTCTGCTTTTTGTAAGCGAAATGTTCACAGGCAATATTGAATTCAGCCAGAAAAATATATTCAAATATCTTTCGGATTTCCTCAATCTCGGCAGCGAGGATATTGACGATGCGTTCGATATGCTGTGCATGTATTTCGGCAAAGCGCCTTACCTTGCGCTTACGTTTAAAATAATAGATCACTATGCCAAAAAGCTCAACAACGAAACGACCTACGCTTCACTCAGACGGGTTTTCGGCTCGATGCCGGGTATGTGGGCGTTTGTCTGCGACGAATATTTTGACGATGCAAGAGCGTTTATGACTGATGAGACGACGAGTCAGGCGCTGCTTGACAAAATTGATTATTATCATAATAACGTCGGTTCAAGAGCTGATGATATTCTTCTTGACGCAAAAGAAAACGGCGTTTCTATCTGCGTATTTTCACATTACAACAGAGGCTCTATTCCGGTAACTCCGACGGCGAACGTTGAGGGCGACTATCTTATTGAAACTCCCTGCACGAGCATCGGTGCAACGGTAGCTTTCACAGGCGAGACTCTCGGCGATGATTACGTTCAGGCGAATTACTGCGGCGGTCATAATCATATTTCACCCGACAGAAAAATTGATGCGTCAACCTGCCTTTTCCCTGATTCAACGTGGTTCATAAAGTATGAGGAGCACGTCGGATGCAAATACGGCTCCGATTTTGCACAGCTTGTAAAAGAGCTTAATGATTTTGACGGTCAGCCGACAGTATTTGATTTTGAAAAATATCCGCAGTTCCTTAAAACGGATATGAAGAGCATGACCCTCTCTCCCGTAACGGCAAAAGAGCCGCTTACAATCAGCGGTATTCTGTCATCGATCTTTGCTTCGTAAAGGAGGATTACTGTGGGGAAACTTAAAAATCTTGATTCACAGGCGGCTCAGAAGGGCAAAGGAGCAGAAACCTTCTGGCAGTTTTTGAAGTTTATAGTAGTCAGCCTCGGGGCGTGTATAGTTCAGGTCGTGTCGCTTGCAATTCTTTATAATATCCCTGCGATCAAAGCGCTCAGCGATACGGCGTTCCATTGGTTTGTTTTTGATTATCCCGTCATTGAGGGCGAAAGATGCGGCCTTGCGCTTTTTATCGCCGGCAATACGGCAAATATTCTCGCTCAGATAGTATCGTTCTTCATCAACCGTGAAAAGACGTTCAATTCAAGCGCAAACATTGCCGTGACCATGCCGATTTATATCGTGTTCACTCTTGCGCTTATCACTTTTTCGGCGTGGCTGAATCCGGTAGTGTTTACAATGTGCGTCAACAGATTTTCTCTTCACAGCGGGCTTGCGCTTACAATAGCGACAGCAGTATGCAGCGCGCTTCAGTTCTTCCTGTACTTCCCGGTTGACAAAATCCTTTTCAGAAAGAAAAAAGAAAACTGAACATATAGCATTTAAGGAGAGCTTTACGGCTCTCCTTTCTGCATAAAAAAGAAGCCCGTAATCGTAACGGGCTTCGTGATTTTCTGATAACTTATGCGTTTTCTTTTTTATGTCTGTGAATAACAAAACGGTTGAGCGGATAAGTCCACAACGTTGGAATTGCCATACCTATGATTTTAATGACCAAATCCCAGAAACCACCGCTTAAGCCTTTTTCAGCTGCAAATCCAGTAATTGCCGAACCAATCCATCCGTTTGCCAAAATGGTAAATATTACCATAAGAACATATAAAAATGTGCTAAGAGCAACATTTGAATCTGCTTTGAATGTAACTTTCCTGTTAAGAATAAAAGCAATTGTATAGCCGACGGTTGTAGAAATAATAAAAGAAAATAAAACACCTTTGGAGTCTATTTTGATCATGTTGAGTATTTCATTGTCAATTTTCTGAGCAACTAAGTCTTTGAAAATAACTTTTATAAACAACATGTGAACACCAAGTTCAACCAGCGATGAACTGGCTCCGGCAAAGGAAAACTTGATAAATTTCCATAGTTCCTTGTATTTTTCGGTAAAACTCATTTTCTGACTTGATTCACTCATTTAAACAATCCTTCTTTCGTGGAGTTAATTTACAATTATTATTATAAGACTTCAAATTTTTTTGTCAATACCTAAATCAGTATTTGACAAATTTTTATTTATGTATATAATAGATATAACTATTTAAAAAGGTTGGATTACTCATGAATCAGTTGAAATTCAATAAAAACGGTAAATTCCGTATTCTTCAGATTTCCGATTTACAGGATACAAAGGCAACGAGTGTTGACACGCTTGAATTTCTCGAAGCTGCAATCCCCGAATTGAAGCCTGACCTGATTGTTCTTACAGGCGACCAGCTCGACGTTGTAGGTATGTGGGGCAAGGGCGAAAAATGTAAAAGCAACGTCAGAAAAGCTCTGCTCGGCATTCTTGCGCCTATAAGAGCGTCAGGCATTCCTTTCCTTGTTACGTTCGGTAACCATGACGGTCAGACGGGCGTAGCCAATGCTGATCAGGTAGAGTATTATAAAGAATGTGAAAACTGCATCTGCTTTGACGATCTTGACGACGGCAGACCGGATCCCGGCACGTTCAATCAGGTTATCATGTCTTCGGACGGCAAAACACCTGCGCTCAATATTTATGTTATGGATTCAAATTCCGATGCGCCGACAGGCGGATATGACTGCGTTCATCAGGATCAGATGGACTGGTACGTCAATATGAGCAATGCTCTCAAAACCGCTAACGGAGGAAAGATCATTCCTTCTATCCTTTTCCAGCATATTCCGGTGTGGGAAACATACGAGCTTCTTAAAGAAGTTCCAAAAGGAACAAAAGGCGCCTGCGCCGCATACAGAAGCAGAAAAGGCAAGTATTTCAATCTGAACGAGGATGTTGTATGGTATCCCGGCACTTTCAAGGAATGTCCTTCATGCCCGGAAGAGCCATGCAATGAGTTTGAAACCGTTCGCAGTCAGGGCGACGTATTTGCTATGTTTTTCGGCCACGATCATTACAACAGCTTTATCGGCAAGTATCAGGGGATCGATCTCGGTTACTGCCCCGGTGCAGGCTACAATACATACGGTCTTAATCCGAGAGGTATGAGAGTGTTTGATTTTGATGAAAACGACGTCACAAACTATGAAACAAGAGTAGTAAGAGTTGATGATTTCTATAAGAAACCGCTTTATCAGCCGGTCAAGAACTTTATCTATATCAACGCTCCTGAAAGTGTTGACGCCGCTATTCCTTTTATAGCAAAAGCTCTGGCTGTAATTGCTGTTATAGTTGTGCTTCTTATTCTTTTGGGCAAGCTCAGCCCGATTGCTGTGGGCATAATTCTCGGCGCAGCAGCGGTATGCGCGGCAGGGTACGGATTGTATTCGCTCTTACGCAACAATAAGCGCAGAAAAGAGATTCTTTCAAAATACAAGATGTAATATTTGCGGATTTCCGCTTATATAAAATTCAATAAGGAGAAAAACTTATGTTTGAATCATTTTTTACTTCGGACTGGCTTTTGACCTTTGATATGAAGGTTTATCAGTTTGCGGAGCAATTAAGAGGACCTGTGTTTGATAAAATAATGGTATTTTTCACTCACATGGGCGACGGCGGCTATTTCTGGATAGCGCTTTCGGTAGTGCTTTTGCTCTTTAAAAAGACGAGAAAGTACGGCCTTGCTATGGCGGGTGCGCTCGCAGCTGCATCGCTTCTTAACAGCATAGTTCTCAAAAGCCTGTTTGACCGTCCTCGTCCTTACGTTATGGATATAGCCAACTGGCAGAGAGTTGCGACAGACGGCTGGATGTACGAAATGCCGTTTGAATCTCTTAAAGAAAAGTCGGTTTCGTTCCCGTCAGGTCATACGGCGTCGTCTTTTGCGGCGGCTATCGGTGTTTTTTACATTGATAAGAAAAAGGGAATCGTTCCTCTTATCGTTGCGGCGCTTATCGGATTTTCAAGAATTTACATCCACGTTCACTATCCGTCAGATGTTGTCGGCGGAGTTATCACAGGCGTAGTTTTCGGACTGCTGGCGTGCGTAATCATCTTTAAAGTTTTCGGCGGTCTGCTTGACAAGCTCAATGAAAAAACAAATTACAGGCTTTTCCCTGTTGAAGGCGAAGAACCTGCAAAGGAAATTGATTATGTTGAGCTGAAAGAAGACGAGACATCTGCTGAAGAAATCGAAGTGGCTGAAGATTCCGAAGAAACTGAAGCGGAGTAAAAATAAAATAATTTTGAGCAGTAAGGCAGAAGTCTTACTGCTTTTTTTGTCATTACTCTAAATGCTTATGCATATTATTAAAGTGAATTTGCAGGACAAGTAGGTGGGTATATGAAAAAATATTTTTTGCTCTGTACGGTGCTTTGCGCTATGATGGTGCTCACTCCGCTGCTGTCGGTTGAGTATATAAAATACGAAAAGCTGAACGATGAATCAGTTCCTTCGGTCGAGGAAAAAAACGACACGATAAAAGTTATGCTAAGCAATACTGGCTCGGTAAAAGAGATGAATATAAGGGAATACGTTATAGGCTCGGTAGCGGGTGAAATGCCTTCAAATTATCATTCCGAAGCGCTCAAAGCTCAGGCGGTCGTCTGCTTCACTTTTGCGAAGTATATTTCATTAAGGGATTCCGAAAAACTCGGCGGAGCGGATATAAGCGATGACAGCCGCGTTTATCAATCGTATATCGATATTGACAGAAGGAAAGAAAGATGGAAAGATGATTTTGAAAAGAATGAGAAGATCGTTTCAGAAGCGGTTGACGCCGTACTTGGCGAATATATTGATTATAACGGCGAGCCGGCTATGGCGGTTTATTTTGATAAATGTTACGGCAGAACGGAATCGTGCGAAAACGTCTGGGGCAGAGAAGTGCCGTATCTTATCGGGGTCACAAGCGACGGAGATAAGCTGGCTCCCGATGCTCAGAGCGACGTGAATTTTAAAGATAAAGAGCTCGCTGATCTGTTCGGCAAAAATCAGATTGATTATAAAAACTCATCAGAAACTCCGATTTCCGTTGCTGACCGGTTTGATTCAGGCGTCGTAAAGACTGTTCTGATAGGCAAAAAAGAGATCACGGGCGTAAGATTCAGAGAAATTCTTAATCTTAAAAGCGCCGACTTTAAAACCGGCAAAACAGACGGAGGATATAAAATAACGTGTTACGGCAACGGTCATTTTGTCGGCATGAGTCAGTACGGAGCCGACTATATGGCAAGGCAGGGGAGCAGTTATGAAGAGATACTCAGTCATTATTATCCGGGAACTGCGGTTAAAAATTATTCTTGATTTATTTTTGTTTTTAAACAAAAACACTTGCAAAAGAATGAATATAGTGTATAATATATTTGATAAAATAAAATTGTATAAAACATAAGTTGGTGAAAACATGGCATTCAATATACAGCGTTATATGACGGGCGGCGTTATGCGAGTTGTTTCGGATTCGCTCAGGGCAACTTCAGCCAATAAAAAAGAAAAAGCGTTTATGAAAAGCTTTGCAAAATCAGCCGTCAGCGCTTCCCGCAAACGTTTTAAATCAGAAAAAAGCGGTGAGCATATTCCTCCGTTTCTTATTGCGAGTATCACAGGGACCTGCAATCTTCACTGCGCAGGCTGTTATTCAAGGAGCAACAATGCCTGCTGTGATTCTGCACCGGTAAATCAGCTTACAGCTGAGCAATGGGATAATATTTTCAAAGAGGCGGACGAGCTTGGAATCAGCTTTATTCTTCTTGCCGGCGGCGAGCCGTTACTGCGTTACGACGTTATTACAAAAGCGGCTGAACATTCTTCAATAATGTTCCCTGTGTTTACAAACGGAACGTACCTTCATGAAAAGTATCTTGACGTGTTTGACAATAACCGCAATCTGATCCCGATAATCAGTATTGAAGGCGACGAAAAAACTACCGATACAAGACGGGGTGAAGGCGTTTACAAAAAAGTTATTGACGCTATGGAGAGTATTAAGAAAAGAGATATGATTTTCGGTGCTTCTGTGACCGTTACGACCGAAAACCTTGATGAAGTATATTCCGACGAATTTATTGACAATCTTTATTCGCTCGGATGCAAAGCGATAATCTACGTTGAATATGTGCCTGTGAAAAAAGAAAGCGAGCATCTTGCGCCAAGCGAAAAAGAGCAGGAATTTATGCACCGCAAGACTAAAGCCCTTCGCCGCAAAAAGAAGAATATGGTTTTTATTTCCTTCCCGGGTGATGAAAAAAGTTCAGGCGGATGCGTCGCCGCAGGCAGAGGATTTTTCCATATAAATTCTCACGGCGGAGCAGAACCTTGCCCGTTTTCACCGTATTCGGATATCAATGTGTGCGATACGTCGCTTCGTGAAGCGCTGAAATCTCCTTTGTTCCTGGCTTTGCAGACTCAGGGGCTTCTGAGCGATGACCACATAGGCGGATGCACGCTGTATATGAATAAGGATAAGGTTGAAGCGATAATCAATTCGGAAAAGTTAAAAAAAAATTAAGAGGCTGTCACAATTTGACAGCCCATTTTTTATGTATTCTATTGAAGGGTTTTAATACTGTAATTGGAAATTCGATTATCCTCCTGGAAGTAGCTTATGGCATCTTCAAGCTTGAATCCTTCAGGAATTCTGACTAATACGTCATACTGGAAATTATCTTCGTCTTCCTTTACGGATATATCTTCAACCTGAGCATTCCAGGATTCAAGAGTTTTCATAAATTCATCCCTGAACTGTTTATCGTTTGCGGCCTTGAATACAAGCCTTGTGTCCGCCCAAGATTCCTTACCGAATTTGAATTTGTGCATAAGAAGCTGAATAAGAGCAATAACAATCATTGAAAACAGACCGACGCCGTACATTCCTGCTCCGATTGCAAGACCGATACCGGCTGTTGCCCAAATACCTGCCGCAGTCGTAAGACCTTTTATGCTGCTGCCGTGCTTGAATATAACGCCTGCTCCGAGGAAACTGATGCCACTTACAACCTGAGCGGCTACACGGGCGGGGTCAGCACCTCTTGTGCCGTTAAACGGAACTCCTGCCATAGTCGTAAGGTCTATAAATCCGTATTTTGAAACGATCATCATCAAAGCTGCCGCACAGCATACAATAACATGAGTACGCATACCTGCACTTTTTGAACGTCTGCTTCTTTCGTATCCAATTATTGCGCCGCAGATACATGCGGCAAGAATCCTGCAGAAAAAGTCAATGTACTGTTTCCAATCGATCTGCTGGGTAAAATATTGAACAAGCGTCATAATAAATCCTCCTGATTTCAAAATATTATAATATATTATTATATAACAACGTATTTTAAAAATCAACACTCGTTGTCTTGTTTTGCACAAATTTTTTTGACCTATTTTATCTTTTTTTGTTGTTTGCGTTATAAAATGAGAATTTTAATTATTATCACATCATAAATATTCAACTGAATAAACTTTTACAGGTTGATATGATGAATAACGCAAAAAAACTGCTTAACAACACGCTTCTGCTGACGGTCACGGCGTTTATAATGAGAACTGCGGACGTCAGCTATAACGTTTATCTTACAAATAAAATCGGAGTTGAAGGCATAGGGCTTTTTCAGCTTATAATGTCCGTTTACGCTATGACAGTCATATTCTCGTCGGCGGGAGTAAAGCTTGCCTCTATGCGCCTGACGGCTGACAGCCTTGCCCTCGGGAAAAGAAACCAGCGGCAGATAATGAACAGAGCGCTTGCATACAGCATTACAGCAGGTGCGATTATTGCAGCTTTGCTGTTTTCATTCTCGCATTTTATCGCTGAAAAATGGATCGGGAATATAAATATTTATAAGTCCTTTAACATTCTATGTTTAAGCCTTCCTTTTGTTTCCATGTCTGCGGCGCTTAACGGATATTTTACCTCGGTAGGCAAAATAATGAGATATACTTTCGTTCAGCTTCTTGAGCAGATTTTTAAAATTTCGCTTACGGTATTTCTGCTATCAAGAATTGATACAGCTTCGGTTGACAAATCCTGCGAAGCGATAGTCACAGGGCTTAGCTGCGGAGAAGTTTTTTCACTTATTCTGTCTTATTCTGTATTCCGCCTGACTTCGGCTCAAAGCAGAGAAAAGCTCAGGTCTCCCATATTGAAAAGCTTATGCAGAATATCTCTGCCCGATGCGCTGGGCGCTTCTTTTCGCTCTGTGCTGACAACGCTTGAACATATCCTGATACCAAAAGGACTCGAAAAATACGGGCAGAACAGCAAAAACGCAATTGCTTCCTACGGAGTTGTTCACGGTATGAGTCTGCCTGTGCTTCTTTATCCTTCGGCTTTGCTCAGTTCGCTTTCCGGACTGCTTGTGCCGGAAATATCCTCGCTTCATATCTCAGGCGGCAAAGTCAGAATAAACTATATGATTCACAGAGTTCTGCATATCACGCTTCTTTTTTCCATCGGTACGGCGGGCATCATTTATTTGAATTCCGAAACTCTGAGCCTTGTGTTTTATAAAAGCAGCGACGCGGCTTTTTATATGCGTCTGCTCGCTCCGCTTATTCCGGTTATGTACTGTGATATGTCTGTTGACGGAATGCTCAAAGGGCTTGATCAGCAGTTGAGCTATATGAAGTATAATATCATTGACGCCGCTTCGTGCGTTGCGCTTGTGTATTTTCTCGTTCCGCTTATGGGCGTAAAGGGTTATATTTTTGTGATTTATTTCAGCGAGATACTGAATTTTGCGCTGAGCTTCCGCAGGCTTGCCGTTGTCGCCGATGTTGAGGTTGATTTTTTCAGAGATTTAGCGTCACCGCTTTTATGTATCGCAGGAACGGCTGTTTTTATAAAAGTATATGATTCTGTGTTTTCTTTCGGCATCAGCGAAACGCATATGCTAATAACAAAAATAATACTTTGCGGTATATTTTACTTTATAATGCTCAGGGCGACCGGTGCAGTTAATAAAGAAGAAACGCAATGGTTTTTAAAATTAATCAAAAAATGATTGAAAAAAATCAAAAAAAGGATATAATAGAAAATATCGGAGGTAGTAAAATGAAAAAGAGTACTTTAAAAAAATATGCTTCACTCATAGCGTCAGTCGGCGCAAGAGTAAAAAAAGGACAGGAAGTTTTGATCTATGCTGAGCTTGATCAGCCCGAATTTGTAAAAATCCTTGTTGAAGAATGTTA